>JAJYRY010000017.1 GCA_021793855.1 Thermoplasmata archaeon | reverse complement strand
TGTTGCGATAGTGGTTATTTTGGCCATCACTACCTTATACTATTTTGTGGAAAATCCGGGCATTTTAAACGGAGTGACTTCCTCTGGATCGTATCAGGTTCCATCAGTTTTAACAACTAGTTTCTCGAGAAACTTCACCTTTGCTTCGAGCGAATCCTTCACATTCTACCTTACCCCTACTGTAAATGATGCGCTTCAGCAGAGCCAGGTCTCTAATTCTCATTCCCATGATGTTAGCGTAACGACCGATACGTCAGATAACAGAACATATTGGAAGTTCTCTGTTGGTGCAGGGAATTCTTACGTAGATATCAATTATAACATCACATCATATGGCAAAAGCTGGCAGAACATCGAAAACTCAACGGGAGTGCCATCTCAAATCCCCGAATTTCTAAAGGCGGAATACGATCACCATGAGTACTTCAACGCTAGCGGGACAAATTTAGAGGTAATCAACCCCTCTTTCTTCAGAAATCTCACCTTAAAGGTCACTTCAAATGATACTACCGTCGCCGAAATGTTAAGATCAATCTACAACTATATAGTCGGGAACTACAATTACAACATCACTTACAACCTGGGTAATGTCCCGCTTTCTGCGCAACAGGTCTACCAAATCAAGGAGGGTGATTGCGAAGAGCTTTCGTACCTCTTTGAGTCAATGAGTAGGAGCATAGGAATTCCATCCTGGACGCAGTATGGTTTATTGATCCAGGAAACGGGAGGCCAGGTGAGGTTGGGGGAGCATGCGTGGGTCCAAACTTACATTCCATTGTCTAACAGCTCCGGTAACTATGTGAATATAGACCTGACAGTTGAAGTGGGGGGGCAGGACCTTGGAAGGGGTTTCCTAGTAAAGTATCCAAACTCTATTGTTGAATGGACAGACAATGGCAACTCCTCTGCGATGGTTGCATATCACACAGAACTGACAGCACCCATTGGTATACACTTGACAAAGGAGGAAAATGATACCGTCAGCTCATTCAATCAGTCTGGTTCCATAGCGCTAGTTCAGGATAATATTTTTAATCTCCTCATGGCTAACACATCTAGAGAACGAAGATGATAATCCCTTCAGTCACACTGAGAAGGAGGAGGATAGTGGAAGAGGGAGCCCTGGAGAAATATGAATCAGGACCACTGTGGCTCATTGATGAAGACTATAAGAAGGGGAGAGAGCTCAATTTCAGGAGGTACGACGATCTTTCGGGAATCTATGAACTGTACCTTGATGCTGAAATTTCTAGGGTGGATGATGTCGCCGATTCTATAACAGGAGGGGCGACCATGGTCACAATTTCTGAATCTATCGACAAGGATAAACTGAGGGCAGCACTGTTCTATACGGATTCACTAATACTTTATGTAAGAGACAACAGGGAAATAGCTGATTTCTTCTTTTCAAACGGTGGAAGCAGAGTGTACTCTGATTCATTGATGTTCAATGGAAATGCAACATTGTATACAACCAGACAAAATTGTGGTACATGCAATATAATCGTTCCGATTGGAGGTTTCGATGGTGGAAGAGATAAGGAAGCTCCTGCTATACCTTAAGAAAACTACTGGGAAGTACGAGTTTTCCGAAACAGAAATTCTGACAATTCTTTCAATAAAGACGAGGTTCCTTACTCCTGATCAGGTCAGGGAATTTTTAAGAATAGCCATGGAAATGAGATGCCTGAGGCAGTCAGGTGACCTCTATTCAATTACCTGCTCAATCAACGGAATAGAGTTGAGCCTGGATTATAAACCTGATTTCAACGCAATAGTTAACCAAAAGGATGGGGAGGATGTCACAGATTTGGTGATTACCCTCATCACGGAAAAAACAGGCAAAAGCAAGAGGGATGTTATATCAGAAATCAATAAGATGAGGGACAAAAACCCATTCCTAAGCACAAAGGTGGCAGCACTTGTTGTTGCAAGGCTGAACCGGGTGGATGTCGAAAGATTTCTGGTAGCTTCTTGATCATTTTGCGGATTCTTGCGGGTCCTTGTTCAGGTAGGATGCGTATTTTGTAGCAAGGTCATACTGGTCGAGCTCCATTGCTATATCGGATGCTGCATCAAATATTTCAGAATAGTTATTGACTGCTCTTATCCTCTCCTCCTTCCTCTTCAGTTTCGCTGCCTCTCCTATTATCCTTTTTATGACCCTTTCCAGGACCTTGAGAGGTTCATCACCGCCTTTTTGTTCAACGAGCAGATAGGCATAGTTAACTGAGGCCTGTGCCAGCATGTCAATATTATTGGAACTTTCCGCTTCCTGAATAGCTTTCTCGAAAAGGGAAGATGCCTCCTTGAAATCCTCCAGTATGGTTGCGAGGGAAATAAGAGAATAGATGTATTCTCCCTTGTCATTAATTTTCTGGTAAAGTTCAAGGGCCTTCCTCCCATACTCTATCGCCTTAGTGTTGTCTTCAAGCACAAGTATCTGGGATAGAAGAAGGTTAGTTTCCGCAATTCTCTTCGTGTCGTTCTTTTCCGTCGAAATCTTCAGAGCTTCCTCTGCAGATTTTTTCGCCATTTCAGGATCCGGAGTCTCTTGATAGAGAAAGCATTCTGACTTAATTTTGAGTATGTCAGTTTTAAACAGGGCATCCTGTATGGAGCCTATGTTTTCATCAATATATTTTATGCACCCCTTTAAGTCTCCATTATCCTCAAGCTCCCTTGCCTTCTCGACGATTTCAGTGTCCATTTTCGTTCTCCTTCATACAACTTTTTAGGGATTTAACGTTTTCCTCGATATTCCCACGGAATATGGCTGATGCACTTACTATTATGTCTGGTCCCATCTTTGCTATCCTTGATATGTTTTCCCTCTTTATGCCTCCATCAACTCCAATGAGGAAATCAAGATTTTCTCTCCTTCTGTAATCTACAAGAAGGGGTATCTTATCTGCAGCTTCCGTTATCATTCCCTGCCCGGAGAAACCTGGCTCAACTGTCATTACCAGTACATATCTCACATATGGCAGTAGTGCTTCTATATTAGAGAGCTGGGTCTTAGGATTTATTGCGAGTCCGGGCATGGAACCCCTATTTTCAATCTCCTTTAGAACCCTGAATGTCTGAACAGGAGCCTCATAGTGGATCGTAACCAGTTGGGAGAAGGAGCAATACTGATCAAGAAGAACGTCTGGATTATCTACCATCATGTGACTTTCCACATTTACACTGAACCTCTTCTTTATTGCTTCTCCAAACGGTATGCCCATAGTTAGGTTTGGGACGAAGTGACCGTCCATTATATCAAGATGAATCCATGTGACTCCAGACTTAATGGCTAATTCTATGTCCCTTTCCAGGTTCAGCAGATCAGCTGCAAGTATAGAAGCAGACAGCTCTCCCATAATCGTCAAGCCTGATAGATTCCGTGCCTAATAAACATTCGATTTAGGGATGCACACAAAATTTCTAAATACCTTTTGAAAATGGACTACAATGAAAGGCGAGTATGATTCTCTGGACATAAGAATTCTTAACGTTCTTAGGGAGGATGCGACAATAGGTTACAACGAGATATCCAGGAAAGTCAAGTCCCCTCCTACAACGGTATTTCAGAGGGTCAAGAGAATGAAGGACAGGGAAATCATAAAGAAGATGGTTCCGCTGATCGACCACGACAAGCTTGATTATAAGCTGACTGCATTTGTAACAATTTCAATAAGCGACATAAAGGAGCTTGACAGGATTGCGAAGGAGCTTTCAAGGTTCGACGAAGTTCTGGATGTTCATCACACTTCCGGAGATAGCGACCTCCTGCTCAAGATCAAGGTTAGAGACAGTAACGAGCTGAAGGACTTCGAAGTCGAAAAGGTAGGGGCGATAAGGGGAATTAGGGCAGTGGGGACAACGCTGAGCTTGGGGATATTCAAGGAAGAATTATCTGTAAAATTGAGAGCCTAGATGATTGAAATTCAAGAAGTTACAAAGAGGTATGACAGACGTACCTATGCACTTAAGGGAATAACTGCGTCGCTTAGGGAAAGGGTAACCACAGTTATAGGAAGAAATGGTGCCGGGAAAACAACTCTTATAAGGATACTGTCCACACAATTGTTTCCAACCACAGGAACAGCGACGATAGAAGGACTTGACATCCTCAAAGAGACAAAGAAGGTCAGGGAGATAATCAGCAGTATCCCGCAGGAATCACAGTTAATTGGAATACTTTCACCCCTTGAGCAGATGCAGCTATACCTTATGGCCAGGGGGTTCACCGCATCTCAGGCAAGAGAGGAATCTAAGCAGGCCTTGGATGAGCTTGAGCTGTATGACTACAGAAATGCTCCATCAGACACACTCTCTGGAGGGATGAAGAGGAAGGTTTTCGTGGCTATGGCACTAGCTGCAAAAGCACCAGTAATATTTCTAGATGAGCCAACAACAGGCTTGGATCCGCTTTCAAGAATAGAAGTCTGGTCTGCAATAAAGCGGCTATCGTCCAAGATCATACTCACGACCCACTACATGGAGGAGGCGCAAGAGCTTTCCAACGAGGTAGTGGTGATAGATCAGGGGAACATAATTACTCATGGGGCTATAGGAAATCTTCTGTCTTCATTCGGTGGCAAGATGAGGGCAGAGAAGATGGACGGAGAGGAATACGACATAAAGATTGCAAATGTTGCAATAAAATACATAGAAAAGGAAAGGGTCGACGAGTTCATAGCAAAGGGGTACGATATCAAGAGGATAAATTTGGACGACATCTTCCTCTCAAAGGGGGTATTGCTTGAATCCTAAGTTCATTCTCTATTTTGCCTGGTACTATGGATTCTACATTATATTGAGGGGGCCGTCTTACCTTGTCGCTTCCCTATCCCTTCCTCTCACTCTTCTGTTTATGGTGACGATTTTCACACACGGAACACTAATAGCTTATGCAATTGCAGGCGGACCCATAGCAATAGTTGCAGCCAACAGCATAAACGGAGCAGCGGACGCAGCGTTCTTCAGGATCCAGATAAGGATACAGGACCTCTTTGTTGCTACAAGAATAACATCTCAGGATTACATGTTTGCACTTTCCTTGAGCTATCTAGTATTCTCCCTTCCAGGCATTGCACTTTATGCCGTTCTAGGAGCGTATTTCAAGGTTTTTATGCTATCTTCTGCTTTGCAGGTTATAGCAGTTTTGGTGCTTCTAACGCTTACAATATCAAATCTCTCGTTCATAATTGCAGGCCTGCTCAAGCACATAAGAAATGTCTGGGGGATAACGGCAATACTCTCTATAATAATGACTGTCCTCCCGCCTACCTTCTACCCCTATACCTTCCTGCCGCAAGGTGTAATTTACATCCTGTCTATATCTCCGGTAACCCCGGCTGCAGTTCTTATCCAGGGAATAGTGGGATTGGAACCTTTCCAGGTTTCCATGATATTCATACTCCTAATAGAAACAGTAATACTGACCCTCCTTGGGAGGAAATTTATCAGATGGAGGGAGTGATATTAAGGGTGACCAATGTCGCTCTTCATGAGGAATCATCGTGCCTGAACTCAGGGTTTTAGGGGATGCACTTGTACAAATTGACTAACTGATAAATGGGCAAAGTGGATGGGCAGTCGATTCGAGCGCTCCACCGGAACTTCAGGATGTGAAGGTCAAGCCAGTGGTATGGATATTAATGTAAGCTAAGAGGGGGTAAGGAAGAATGGACCATTCTTCATGGGAGAAGTGATAAGACAGCTAAGCTTCAAATAGACTGAGAAATAAATATCCCACTATTGCGTAATGAATGTTATGGAGGAAAGGATAGGAATCATGGCAATTTGCAGGTTTTCGATAATGCCAAATGGTCTGGGATACTGAATCCATATGCCACTGGAATCAGGTTGGTACTATTGGAGATGGAAAGACTCCATTAGTTCCCATTGAATTCCTGAAATCAATGATATGTATGAAGGAAAGAATGGCTAGAGAAATGTCAGAACGATAAGTTTATCTTAAAAAGTTGATAAGCAACATGCCGGGCTGGCCGGGAGGGTAGGCGTCTCCTGTTACTCGAAACCGTCTATACGCGGGGGCGACAGCCGATATAGAAGGCAACCTTGAAGGTGCGAGCCTTTGACGTTCGGCGAAACTCTGTCCCATCAGATCCAGGTTGTATGCATCTTTCCCGGAGGGGAGAGGGGCATGCGTTATCACGGGAATCCGCCAGGACCGGAAGGGAGCAACGGTTACGTGGACCGCGGATGCCGATGGGGGCACGGAGCGGAGAATAGAGAAGGTCACCGCATCTATCTATCGCCCTTTGATGTCGGTGGCCCGGCTTTATAAGAAATTTGAGCTTATCACCAAAGGATAAGTACAAATGTGCTTCAAATTTTGATAAGCCCAATTTATCTGAAATTCAGGATCTCTCTTGGATAACTCAACAGCTGAACAATCTACTGTGATCGGAGTGATGTTCCATAGGTATATCTGCATCACGAATAACTTAATAATCAAAGAATAATTAAAATTGAGGAAAATTGCGCAATATTAAAACAATCCACGACTCTATATATGGTTCAATCGACTTGGATGAAACGGTCTCTAAGATAGTTTCTACGAATGAATTTCAGAGGATGAATATGGTCAAACAACTGGGTTTCACGTACCTTGTATTCCCCGGCGCCACACACTCGAGATTTGAGCATTCCCTTGGGACTTACTACCTGGCCAGGGAAGTTTCAACTAGATTGGGCCTAGAGGAAGAAGATGTTGTTGACGTCTCACTTGCAGGGCTTCTTCACGACATAGGGCACTCACCTTTCTCGCATTCACTAGAAGACTCAATGATGAAGATCTATGGAAAGGAACATCTCGGGGTCACAGTCGACATAATAGAAGGAAAAACTCCTAGGAACGAACTTAGCGATTCACTAGGGGACCATAAGAATCGGATATTGAAGATATTAAAGGGAGAGGCCGGGGTACTTAGCAGGATAATATCAGGGAATGGTGACGTGGATCAGATAGATTATCTTGCCAGGGACTCATACTACACTGGCGTTGCCCTCGGAGCGGTGGACATACCGAGAATAATGAGGGTCCTTTCTATCTACAGAAATGAATTGTGCGTTGAGGTGAAGGGGCTTCCTTCTGTCGAGGGTTTGATGGTCGCAAGAATGCTGATGTATAGAACTGTCTACAGGCATAAGACTGCCCTTATAGCATCTTCTCTGGCAAACGATGCGCTATATTCTATGAATCCTGATTATGATGAGTTCGTACAGTGGAATGATTGTGATTTCATGGCTGAGCTGAAGAAAACGGATTTAAAAATCTACGATTCGCTTAAGCACAGGAAGATACCAAAAGGGCTCATCGTGAGGCAAAGTGAAAGAGAGTTCAATGAGTTGAAGCAGGAACTAGATGGGAATCTCGTATCGTCTCAGTACTTCAAGTCACCGTTCAAGAATGAAGTGCTCAAAGTACTGACAGAAGAAGGGATAAGGCCCATAACAGACTTTTCTTTAATAATGCAGTTCCTGGAGAGAGAACTTGAGGGCATGGGCCTTATAATATTCAAAAAGGAAGAGGAGTTGAAGGTCAAGGACACTCTGAAAACACGGAAGATTCAGTATCTATAGCAAAGAATTATAGCATATCATCATTTACACGTATGCTCAAGCCTGTAGGTCGAAGGGCAAGGGAATTAGTGCTCAAGGACCCTATCGCCTACAGTGCTTTCCCGGACAAGGATATGTACCTTTGTTTTCTTCCGGAGATGTCGGGTCAGGATGAAAATGAGCTGATAGAGTCAATGAACAATTTCCTCGTTCTAATATTCCCAATGGGAGTCGAATTTGCAGAGAACGTAATCCAAAGCCAGGGCATCTTGAATAGAATTGAAAGAAGGCATTCAAAGATAGTCCTTTATGACGATGAGATGAGGAAGTTCCAGAACTACTCATTCTCTAAGCTACTGGAGTTCAGGGAGCACTTGATCTACCTCCTCCACCTCTCGTATGTCCAGCGACCATCCCTTTTTCTCGGTAGGGATGCTATCGGGATGAGTTATGCTAAGATAAAGTATGACCCGTTCACTACAATTGACTCGGTGAGAACGAGTCCATGGTATCTTCCCGGTAAAGAGGAAGTTTTTTCCTTTTCAAAATACAATGTCGGGCATATGGTATCCCCAGATCTGGGCGAGGTCTTTGCCGTTACTTTCAAAGAGTGAACCTTTAATAGCACGGAGGGCGGAGAAAGCTTGATTAATCTATAAGGACTTATGAACCATGGACGTTGAAAAGCTTTTTGACCTGAACCAGAACATCGAAGGTGTCCTCATTTATAATGGAGGGGAGACTTCGAACGACCCATCATTCTTCTATTTTACCCAGCTTGCAAGGGGGTTATTTGAAAGTTCATACGTTTTCCTCACGCGCAAGAACCTTAAGGTCATCACGAGTCAACTAGAGGCCGAGACTGCTAAATCTGAAGACCTAGACGTGGAGGTATTTTCCTCCGGGAAGCAGAAGGACGAACTGTTGAAGGAGGTCACTAAAAGCACCACATTCATTGGCATAAATTATTCCGGGCTCTCATATGCGGATTTCTTGTCTTTGAAGGAAAAGCTTCCCGACAAGGAATTTATTGACGTGGGTGATTCAATATCTAGTCTCAGACAGGTGAAATCTGATAGGGAAATAACAAAATTGAAGGAGGCAGCTAGAATAGTTTCAGTCGTTGGGGATGAAATCCCGGGGATGCTGAAGGAAGGAATGACTGAAGGGGAACTCGCTGCAAAAGTCAATTACGAAATGATGAAGAACGGGGCATCTTCTACAAGCTTTGACACCATAGCGGCGTTCGGACCTGATGCTGCAGAACCTCATTTTTCTGGAGGAAGCAGGAAGTTGAAAAAGGGTGATGTGGTACTCGTTGACTTCGGAGCTAAATATCAGAGATACTGTTCAGACATGACAAGGACTTACTTCTTCGGAAAGCCTGACAAGGAGATGCAGGAAATGTATGAGGTGGTATTTAGTTCTCAGGATGCTGGTTTTAAGGCGATCAGGAGTGGGGAGAACGGAAAAACGGTAGACGCAGCTTCCAGAAAGGTTATAGATTCTTCAAAGTTTAAGGGGAAATTCATACACAGTCTCGGACACGGGGTAGGGCTCAATGTCCATGACCATCCGGCTTTGGGTCCTCAATCCGATTTTTTCCTCAAGGAAAATATGGTCGTGACCGTAGAGCCTGGAGTCTATGTACCTAAAAAGGGAGGGGTAAGGATAGAGGACGATGTCATCGTTACGAAGGGCGGGTGCCAGATCATTACGTCAGCCTCAAGAGAACTTCAAATCGTATGAAGGAAGACATCATAGAAAAATATCCATTTCTAAGGAGGGGGTTGATACAATACTTTGGCGAAGGAATATCGCTAAAAGAGTTCCTTGAGGAAAACGAATATTACATCCATAAATCTGCAGACCTGCTTTACAGTATCATCAACGGGGAGGATGCACCATTCCCTATAAACGGAGAAGAGAGGGTAAAGAGTTACATAATCACGAAGATCATCCTCACTTACATAAGGGATTATTTCACATCAGCCAGATATGCCATCAGAGAGAGAAATGCCCTTTACGATAACCTAGAAAGGGAGCAAGACCCCAGAACCCTGAAATCCATTGCACATGAGCTCAACGTCGATATTGAAAGGGAGGAAGAAAAGTTCCTAATTCCAATATCTTCCTTCCTAAAGAATGCAGTCGTATTCAACGACAAGGAGCTGAAGTTGTGCAATCAGGAGTTAAGGAATGGGTACGTTGTGGCATCAAAGCACGTACTTTCAAAAATAATAAGGGAAGCCTTCTACAGAAAGTACATGCAGGAGGTAAATGAGGTTGTAGAATTCCCAGCCGAAGTAGACAGCCTGCTCAAACCCTACGTGAGCGAGGTCATTTCCAGGGGAAGGGAGATCAGGCAGGAGAGGGCAAACCTGGGTCCTCTCAACGAGAAATCATTCCCCCCTTGCCTTGCCGAAATAATAGACCAGATGAAGAAAGGGGCAAACGTTTCTCATGCCGGTCGTTTCTTTCTCGTAACGTTCCTCCACAGGATAGGACTTCCAAATGACGAGATCCTGAAGTACTTTGGGGAGGTTCCTGATTTTGCAGAAAAGATAACGAAGTACCAGATTGAACACATAACAGGAACCGGCAGGGGAAGGGAGTATAGCGTTCCATCGTGCCAGACACTGGGCTCCCTTGGACTATGCTACAAGGAGAGGGACCCTCTTTGTAGCTCGGGGAAGATATCACACCCCCTGAGTTTCTACAGAATAAGGAATCTAGGGGATAGACGCGTAGGCAAGTCTAGCCCTGTAAACAGAGTTGATAAATCCCATGACACCAAGGAATAACAGTGCCCAGGAAGTAATGTAGAACCCAAACAACTCAACTCTCAAAGTGAAGATTTGCAGAACTGTCACAATCATAATGATGACGAGTCTGTCAGCCCTTCCAGGGAATCCTCCATACAATCTGTTCAGTCCTACAGCCTGCGATTGGGTCCCCACGTAACTGCTCAGGAAGGTTCCTGCTATAGCTATTATCCCAAAGTAAAGGTTCCCGAATGAGCTTACTGCCATTCCAAAAAGGATAACAAAATCAGAATACCTGTCGAGGAGGTGATCCAAGAAATCCCCCTTCTTTGACTCCTTTTTGAATTTTCTTGCAACCGCACCGTCAAGAGCATCAAGATATGAAGACCCAATGATTAGCGCAAGGGCAGCCACAAGATAAATTATTCCTTTATGCCCGAAGTAGTAGGTAAGAGCAAACAGGATTGCAAGAAAGAATGAAATGATGGTTATTGAATTTGGATTGACATTTCCAAGTCTTGACGCAACGCCGTTCAACAGGAAACCCGATCTGTTTCTAGCTTTATCTAATACCAATCCAGTATCTCCTCCACAAGGTCGATCTTCAGGCTCTTAGGCTCTCTTCCTTTAATTATATTTTCTATGAAGTCCGCTGTCTCTTTCACGCTGGAGTTAAGAACTTCGAAGGTGTCACCGGGATGAAATCCCTCTGCCTCAAAGCCTATCAGGTCAATAGCCTCGCTTTCAAGGTTGTCCATGATCTTTGATTTGCTGTACCCCCTTTCCTTGAGCCTGGCCTCAATATCAGCTAAGTGCGCCCTCATTACTACAACTTTTCTGCATTTGGAAAAGTGGGATAAGTGTCCGAAGTATATGCCGTCTGCATTGATTTCATGAAGACACTCCTCATCCACAATCCTCTCCCCCTCTACTTCCTCAACGATACAATCACCTATCAGTGAGTCAAATTCCAGGGCCTTGAACCCACGTTGGTTCAATTCATTCTTGACCGTGGACTTTCCAACTCCCGGTGTTCCTGTTACGCATATCATTTTACGATTCCTAATTTTAGTGGTCTGGCAAGATGCCTTCTGGCTATGATCGGGACTTCATA
Organism: Thermoplasmata archaeon; assembly: GCA_021793855.1. Next base: position 2,061 of record JAJYRY010000017.1, on the reverse strand, counting down.
GAAACCAGGGGTTATCTCCCTCTTCTCCTTCTTTACTTCACCTGTTTTGCTGCGAGCACCGCACTTTCTGCACCTGAAACCACCATTTTTGCCAACGCTTTCCATTCTAGTTCCGCAGTTTGGGCAGAGGGGTGGCCTAACTTCTATCACGGATGAAACGGATATGAGTTGTATCTTCTCGACGTTTATGATTCCTGCCTTGGTGATTCCCCCGTATATCCTGACTTCGTCCCCCTTCCTCAGTTTAGAAAGAGTGTTCCTGAATTCCTTAGTTGGTTCCATTGCCACAACCTTGATACTTTCTCCCTTGTTTGTGATATCAAAACTTAGTATTCCCCCCCTCGCCCATAGAGGTTCTGAAGAGACGAATCCCCGTATTATCGAGGAATTGTAAAGTTTTGACCCGCCAATACTCCTCTCTACCAGATGATCGTCTGTTCCCTGGTTAGTGCGGTAAACAATGTAAGAATGGTAAGGCTCGCTTTTCACTTCACTTCCGTATTTAATTAGTCGGGCAGGGTTTATACCCCTTATCCCGAACAGCACGGGAGTCTTCGTTGTTGGCCTGATGGCATTATAATTGTTATTGAAGTCGAAACTGTCAAAAGTGTCAGGATATGTTTGCTCTATCCTCATAGAACTTGCGTCATCAACAAAATGCTCACCTCCCCACCTTTCGTTTGCAAGATATGCGATCAATTCAAATGTACTGTTTACTCCAGGCCAAGAGATGGCAGCATTAGCCCCGACAACCCCTATCTGTCCATTCACAGTCCTGAATTCCCCCTTTATTCTTCCAATCACTTTCTCATAGTCCACATATTCCCTGACGGCATCCCAGTAAAAGTTCTCGTCATTCCTCTCACTTCCTATCACTAGAGCAGGATTTGTATCCTTGTCCTTTGGGGAAAATCTTTCTATAAGGGACATGACGTCAATGTCCATTTTTTCTTCAGTATACCGTTCATACGAGAATATGGGTTCATCCCCTATTTTACCAATTTCTGTCCTTTCCCCACCCCCCCTTCCTAGCGTAATGGAAATAGCTGCATTTCCTCTAGTCTTCAGTGGTATGTTCGGATTAAGCCTGACGAGATTCGGGTATCCAACAAGATCAAGATTTGAGGTTTTCAATATTTCAATTGTGAGGTAGGTGGTGCACATCTCCGTCTTGGAGTCAGTATCATCTATACCGATAATAGGCACTATCTTCCGTACCTCCTCTGTCTCTTCTGGTAATCCCTCACGGCCTTGAGAAGGTCAAGTTTTGTTATGTCAGGCCAGTATACATCTGTAAAATAAAGCTCGGAATATGCTGACTGCCATAGCAGAAAGTTGCTGACCCTCTCCTCCCCCGATGTTCTTATTACCAAGTCTGGGTCTTCTATATCTCCAGTGTAGAGATATTTCTCAATTAGTTTTTCGTCAATACTGTCAGGATTTATTTTCCCCTTCATTACTTCCTTTGATATGTTCTTGATGGCATCTAGAATCTCCTCCCTTCCGCCGTAAGCAATTGCTACGTTGAGTAGGTACTTGTCAAAGTCCTTTGTATATTCCTCGGCCCTCCTTGCAGCTTCCCTGAGCGTTTCAGGTAGAAGCTCTGTCTTACCGATAAGTTTCACCCTGATCCTGTTCTTTGTTATTCTTTCATCACGTATAAGGTCGTTGAAGCTATTCGCATATAAATTCATGAGATATTCTATCTCCGATGCATCCCTCTTGAAATTCTCTGTAGAAAAGGCATAGACAGTCACAATCTTTATACCAATATCGTAGGCCCAGTCTAGAAATTCCTCTAACCTCTCCTTTCCAAGAAGATGGCCTTCGTCGTCAGATACCTTGAGCTGTCTTGCAAACCTTCTGTTACCATCCATTATAACGGCAATATGCTTCGGCAGAGGGTCCTTTCTTATATCCTCAAGGAGACTTTGCTCGTACCGTTCCCTTATTCCCGAAAGGACAGAATTGAAGAATCCCTGCTTTGGCATCGTCAAGTAGATGGTTAAAAGGAATAAATTGTTTACTTCTTTCGCATTCTAAAATAAAAAAGTGAGGATG
>JAJYRY010000016.1 GCA_021793855.1 Thermoplasmata archaeon | reverse complement strand
TCCTGGAACATGAAGTGTTTTTCGCCCTGGGAATCATAGGAGATGAGTTTTGAGTTCCTCTTAAGGGGTATTATGTAGGATATGCCCATGGAATCCAGTGCAGATATATTCGACCTTGAATAGAATCCTGTATCGGATACAAGAACCATGTTCTTTGCACCCGACTCCTCCATGGAGATCTTCAGGGATGCCACACTGTTAATGGAACCTGGAAGTATACGAAAATATGCAGGTGCATCATGATCAAGCGAGAAGAGGAAAAGGATCTGTACCTGTGGGAGGAATTCATCCATGCTGTTATGGCCAAGTGCTGCTGATATGACATTCTCGCTCATGGAGGGAACGTGTGTCAGATCAACTGCAAGATACCTGTCATCTCTCATGAACGATTTCATGAAATCCACCATGGCCTTCCTGTCCATCCCCATGGTGCGAAGCATGGGACCCAGAACATCGGGGGATACATGGGCATCCCTGATCATCTCCGATATGTATGATGTGTGGTAGTGGAATTCCACATTCTTGATTGGGGAGTGATACATCAACCGCATGCATGAGAATACGAATATCTCCATCCACTCCGTGAAATGATCCCTGAGGCCTGCAAGAATATCAGTGGAAATGTTGTGTAACATGAAGGAAGAACCGTATTCCTTCACGGATATCTGATCGTATCTCTTCATCATGCGTTTTGCCTTTGGTTCAATAAGGCCCTCAGGTGTTATGCGCCCCAGAAACTCATCCGTCCTGAGCTGGGACCTTTTCTTAGTGCTGTTCCAGTGGCTTGACACCCTGTACAGATAGTACCTGTCCTCACGCTTTGCCACAAGCGTACCCTTTGTCTTGAATTTCATGACCCGGTCCGGATACTGATTCCTTCTAATGTGGTTAGCCATATTACGCATATACGTAATACGCAAGTATAAGAATATTTCTCCAGGAACCTGTAAAAGTAGGAATTTACAAAAATATATTATGCAAAAATGCCAAGGTTAGAGTTTAAGTTGAGGCATATTCATTGCGTATAATTGGATACAATGTTCGCTAACATTCACTGAAATGATAAAAGTAACTCTACGAAATTTGAAGTGAAATAATCGTAGGCATGACGACTTTTCACCTAAAAGTCACTTTTTGATGGGATTTAGGTGCAATATTTCTATCAATAAAGCGACATACAAATAGCGGGAGAGAGATGTAGAGTTCCAGTGGAACTTATGAAATGGTCGGTGCTGGAAAAGAAATAAAATTAGGCTTGAACCCAAGCTCAAACATTTCACTGATCAATACAGTTATGTTATAGGCTATTGCCTTGCATAATAACTCATTCTTCTGTGCAACCTTGTTTATGCTCTTTGTGGAATCTCCGAGTTTCAGTTTCCATGCTGAGAAGGTTGTCTCCACGTTGGATCGCAGGTGATAGTGTGCCTCAAATTCTTCCTTGTCGAATATGAACAACGCATACATCTTTCTCTAGATATGGTTGTTTCCCTTTGGTTTCCCCGTGCTGTTTGACATGAATGGGATGTAAGAAACTGCACCGAAATCTGCGGAGTTCAGGTTGTTTCTATTGTTAATTCAGATACCTGCCGTCCGTGCATAAAACGTGCTGATATATGTAAGTTTTTTGTTAATGATGGGTCGCAAAGTGTTTAAGTGTGCACTTCATAACCTGAGTGATGCCATGAACGTTCAACTCTCGAATGTGAAAGAGATCCTCGATGTGAAAGTCGGCAAAGGCGGGCGCATTACTTCATTGACGAAATATGAAGGACTAACCGTTAAGATTATAGTATTCGGTGAGTTAGGGGAAGACTCAATAGATACGCCTAGCAAAAGGAATGGCAGAAATTGAGAACTGGAGATCCATTAACTAATGACTTCATCGGTGAAGATCAACAATTGGCGGTTGGCAAGCGAAAGATGATTGAATTTGAGCTCCCAATTGAAAAAATAAGCTCGCTGGCGGAGGAAGAAGCCAATGGCAGGAAGTCAATTTACAGAATTCATAAATGGTGGGCAAGACGGTTGGGAACGGTCTTTCGTAGTCTGTTAATTGCTGCACTTATGGATTCTGATGCGACTTCAAAGGATTTCCTTGACGTATTTGAATCCAACGCTGATATCGGAAAGGGAAAAGTGATCCTGGATGTTTTTTTGGGAGGTGGAACTTCGGCCGTTGAGGCACTCAGACTAGGATCTAAAGCGATCGGCGTTGACATTAACCCTGTCTCCTGGTTTATTTCAAAAATGGAAGTTGAACCAATTAAGCCCAGACTTATTAGAATTGAATTCGATAAACTCAGAAAGACCGTTGGACAAGAGATTTTGTATCTGTACTCTACGAAATGCCTTAACGGACATGAAGCAGAGATAGTCTACGCGCTTTGGAATTACCGGGCAAAATGCTTGGCTTGCAAAAGAGAATCAAGTCTTTTTAGAGATCACGTCGTGCTTGAAACGAAAAATTCACGCGGGGAGCTAGAATTGGTCCTTCATTGCAAATTCTGCGGAAAAGTGTTTGGTTCTCATTTCCAGGGTATTCAAACTTGCCCTAATTGCCAAAGTCAAGTCGATCCATTCACAGGAAACACACTAAGAGGCCGATTCACGTGTGAGTGCGGTCACGAACAGACGATCATCGACTTAGTCAAGGAGCATAACGGGCCCCTTGATCGGGAAATGTTTGCAATAGAATATGATTGCAAGATTTGCGGAAGAGGGTTCAAAACTCCCAGTTACGACGATTTGAAAAAGTACCAAGAAGTTAGTGATAGATTTGAAAATTCAAAAGATTCGCTGTTATTTCCCAAAGAACGGATACAGACAAGTGAAAGTGATAAGAGACCAGTAAACCATGGGTACAGATACTTCCACCAGCTCTTTAATGCGCGACAATTGCTAAGTCTTTCCACCTTGTTAAAGGAAATTATGAAAATTCGAAATCTTTCGACCCGCGAATTCTTGTTGTTGGCATTTTCTGCAAGCTTGGAAACGAACAATTTGCTATGCAAGTATGAGACCAGGTGGGATAAAATTTCTGCCGCATTTGCAATTCCTGCTTATCACCCAACGGAAAGGATTGCAGAGAACAATGTTTGGGGTGGCAGATATGGAAGAGGAACCTTTGTTAAAAGTTACCGAAAACTACTATTGGCAAAGGGCATAAGCATACGCGGAAGCGAGAATTTTGAATACAATCCGATTGAAGTCCCGTACAATTCTACAAAACTTGCGCTTTCATATCACAAACTGAAGACTCCGGGGTTTGACGCTCTTTTGAAATGCAGTAATGCTGAAAAATTGAACTTTGTTCCAGATGAAAGTGTGGATGTGGTTCTGACCGACCCACCGTACTTCGATAACTTTACGTATTCGCGACTTTCTGATTTCTTCTACGTCTGGCTCAGAATAGCGTTGTCAATGGTTTATCCCAGGTCTTTTGGAAAACCTACATCCATGCGACCTCAGGAAATCGTTCTGGACGGAACTGCACAAGAGGATCTTGACGGCGTTGTTAAGGGGCTGTCAAGGGTATTTGGGGAGTGCCATAGAACACTAAAACAGGAAGGCATATTGGTGTTCACTTTTCATCACACACAAGTTTGGGCCTGGAAAGGTCTTCACAATGCAATTGAAAGGTCTGGTTTGAAAATTGTTAACACTCTTTATATCAGATCTGAGAGTACAACAGGCTATCGGAAAGAGGGGAAAATCAGTTACGATGCATGCATTGTATGTAGGAAAGACAAATCAGAATCCAAACCAGCTCCTTTAGAAATAATAGAATCATCATCGAAAAATTGGGTTAAACGACTGATAAGCGCGGGAAACGGTCTTCATGATGCAGATATGCGATGTATAGTAATGGGCGAGATAATTAGGCTCAACCCTTCCTTGCTAAATGATGAGGACTTAGAGAAGAATTTGGAAAGCGTGACGCTATCGTGTATTCGATTGAGAGACAAAATCAAACTGGAGGAAGAAAGCTAGAAGGTATTTGAGCAAACTAACCCATCACAAAAGAAACTGTCAAGCTATGATGAGCATATCTAGAGCTGGGAGTTTCTGGGGAAACTGCCACTTCGTTTGGGAAGACTCACAAAGTAATTAATAATAGAAAGTTATAATTAAATCTTCTCAGGGGGAAAACAACAATGGCTATGAGCAACAAACTTGACAAGGCCATAGATGCGTATCTGAACGTTCACTCGGATGCCAAGACCGCAAGAATCCAGCCAGTCGAACTTGCAGGCAAGCGAATGGAGCTGGCTGTTCTTAGGCTCCCTATCGACCATTTAAGGTATAACATAACTAACGGAAGATTTGCCGCAGAATACGCAGAGTTAAGAAACAGACTTAGAAGGGACCTTGACCCGAACGACAAGAATGATGCGCTGAAAATCAGGGAACTGTTACTGAGTCAGGACAAACGAGCGACCCAACTTCTCAAGGATGATCTGAAGAGGATAGGACAACTGGAACCTGGGGTAATTACATATGATGGCTCCGTTATCAACGGAAACCGTAGGATGGCTGTGTTTGAGCAAATTGCAGATGACACCGGAGACGCACAATATTCGTATCTGGATGTGGTTAGGTTGCCTCCTGGGGTGAGTGAAAAAGATCTCTGGCGTCTGGAGGCAAATCTTCAGTTTTCACGCGAAGAAAGACTAGACTATGGCCCAATAAATAGACTCTTGAAATTTAGAGAAGGGATCAAAGCCGGACTTTCCGAGAGACAAATTGCAGCAAGCATGTACGGAGGCAGTGAGAAGGACGTCAAAGAGGACCTGAAGAGACTAGAACTGATTGAAACTTACCTTGAGTATATCGGGAAGAAAGGGAATTACAAGGCTGCGGAGAGAGTTCACGAACATTTCATTGACCTCAGGAAAATTATCGTCAGTGAGACAAAGGCCGGAACCGATCCAATACAACTGGAAAAGATAACGAAATTTGTATTTGACTTGATTCGGCAGGGAAAATCTCACTGGGAACTCCGGAAGATAAAAGAAATCATCAAAACAGAGTCTGCTAAAGAGAATATGTTAAGAGCAATTGAACATAACACGAAAGTAAGCGAAAAGCAGACCATAGAAGCTGGACCAGAAGTAAGTGTTAATCCCGATGAGTCATCAACCCCTTCGGTTAAATCTCAGGGGAGAGAAGAAAATCGAGTTGAACCAGAATCCAAGTCTGATGTGTCTATTGTCCCAGCTTCAGCCGATAACGGTGACGTGGACCAAGGGTTGATTGCAACTGAGACAATTTTCCAAGAAAGTCTTGAAATTGCAAAGGCAGTCCAGAGCAGAGATGAACCGTTGGTGCTGTTGACCAAAGCACTGACAAACCTCAAGGAAATCGATGTCGAGAATCCAGTTCTAGGAGATCAAAAAGCACGTCAGTTGATCGATGAAATTCTTACAATAGTCAAGCAACTCGTCATTACTGACTAGGCGTGGGAGGCGATAAAACTGATAGAGATAATGATTGACGATATTGGTCTCAAACTAAGTCTCAATTCTAATCGTGACCTTTTTGAAAAGATTGATTCTAGGTTGTACTTTACCTCAATTCTAGGGTACAAATATCAAGAGGAGGAAAACGTCTACTTAGCCACTGACATAAGTGACACTGTTCAACTTGCTACATTAATACAGAATTCGATAAGAAAACTAAGAGATCTAAAGTTGGAATATTCTACCGATAGCAATGTCCAAAGACTATTGGAAGCAGTAGAGGAATCCAATAGACAACTCTCGCGGTCTACGGAGCGCTGGGGGAAGATCTTGGGGGCCGAGGAGGCTAGAGTCGATATACCTGATTTTGTGAGGAAACTAAAGCAATACCAGATGAAAGGAGTACTGCACGGACTTGAGATAGATCACCCCGCGAACTTCTCCGTACCTGGCAGCGGTAAAACTACCATGACCTACGCAGTGTACTCCGTGCTCCGGAGCAGGGGTTTGATAGAGAAACTAGTTGTAATAGGCCCGGGCAGTTCATTTATGGCATGGGAGGATGAATACGAGGAGTGTTTCGGAAAGAAAGTTGCTTCCATTAGAGTTCGGGGTAATAAAGTCCATGATCTCGAAGATGATTACAGGAAAAGTGACCTCATACTACTCACCTATCAGATGGCAAGCCGGATTACTCAAGAACTTGTTAACTTGTTGTCAACCTCAAGTGCCTTATTGGTGTTGGACGAATCGCATAACATAAAGAGATTCAACGGAGGAACGTGGTCCAGTTCTGTAATGAAGCTTGCTCCATATGCAAGGAAGAGGATGATCCTAACAGGCACCCCGATGCCGAACAACATGAAGGATCTTTGGAGCCAATTTACTTTCCTTTGGCCCTTCAAGAATTTGCTGAAGGACTCTACTCAGTACAAGACCTTGATCAGTTCTAGAAGCGGAAACAGTAGAATAAAGGACATGATTAAGCCCTTTTATTACAGGGTAAAAAAGAGCGATCTTGGTTTGCCGGATCCCAGTTTTAAGGTGCTGAAAATTGCTCTCGGAAAGGTTCAGGCGAAAATCTATAACGCAATATCTGCAAAGACCCTTATGGAGCTTTCAAACGCCCCGCCGGAGAGGGACTTACTTAGGCAGTGGAGAAGAAGCAAGATCATTCGTTTGCTTCAGGTTGCGTCCAATCCCACGCTCTTGGCACAATATTCTGATGAATTCAGAATCCCTCCCCTGAGTTCTGATAATCAGGCCATTAGCACTTTGATTCAGACGTATCCCGAATATGAAGTGCCATCGAAAGTTGTAGAATCCGTGAAGTTGACAACAGATTTATTGGATTCTGGCGAAAAGGTGCTGATCTGGACTACGTTCATTCACAACATGGATATGTTAAGCAAAATGCTTCAAGATCAGAATCCAATAATCATTAATGGGGATGTTCCGCGCGACAACGACGAAGACGAATTGTACAATAGAGAATTAAAAATCAGAGAATTCAAGCAAGATACTAAACCCAGAGTTTTGATAGCAAATCCAAGCTCGCTTGCAGAGTCTGTCTCTCTGCACAGAGCGTGCAAGCACGCGATTTACCTTGACAGGACATTCAATGCTGGGCAGTACCTTCAGTCAATGGACCGAATCCATCGAATAGGATTGCAACCAAACGAAACTGTAACGTATTATCTGTTGCAAGGTATTGGTACGATTGACGAAGTTATAGACATTCGATTGAATGCCAAGATCAAACGTCTGTTTGACTTGCTTGATGATCCTCTTCCTACTCTTAGTATCGATCCAAGCATAAGTGAAGTGAGCGAAATCAGTGATCAAGAATTCGAGAAAGATTTTAGGTCGGTCACAGAACATCTCCAGGAATTATCAAAACGTGGTGTGGTTGACGTTCAACCTTAATGAATTGAACAGGATCTGTCGGGCTATATCGGCTCTGTCTGGTGAGAAAAGCACGTCAGTAACTCAAGTGATAAATCTCTGCAAAGAACAAGTGATGCATGGTACATTCCCTGACCATAAGAAGAACATCTACGCTTGTAGGAAGCTCGGGCTCATCGAGGGCATTGGAGACAATGTGAGGCTTACCGGAATTGGAAAGAAATTTCATAACTTAGCGACCTCCAATGACTTCGAGTTGAACGACGAGCAAAAGGAGCTTTTGGTTCTTGAGTGTATCTTGAATGGTGAAGCGTCCAGTGAAACAGAAGCTGTCCTGAAGCAGTTCAAACCGTCATATTCAGAGAGAACATTCGTTTGGAATAGCGAAAACATGAAACAACTGTCTGTAGATTCTGAATATGTGGACCTTCTTACCCAGGTAGGTTTGTTGAGGAACGATGATTGGGGCAAAAGAGTGTCAAGCAAGTATTTGAGTCTATCGGCAAGAGTTAGGAGGCGCTCGCAATCAAAGACTCCGCAAGAGTTAGCAAAAGACCTTGAAAATTCAACAGAAACCGGCGACATCGCAGAGAATTTTGTCCTAGACTACGAAAAGAAGAGATTGCGAAGTATCGGGTGCGAAATTGAAGCAAACCTAGTGCAAAGGGTAAGCGAACTTGATGTTGGCGCAGGGTATGATATAGTCTCCTTCGATAATGCTGCTGAGGGGCTAGTCTATGACCGATTTATTGAGGTTAAAGGTAGTACAACTTCGAAGCTGAGATTTTATTGGTCCAGGAATGAGATTGAAGTTGCGAAGGAGCTGGGTCCGAAGTATTGGATATACTTTGTGGGAGGGGTGAACTCAAAAGACAAATCGGCTGAGTGCGAGCCTATCACTATCCAAAATCCATATGACGATATTCTGCAAAATAGGAACTATAAGACAAATTGCGAGTTAATCTCTGTGCGTTGTGATGAAGGAAGATAACCTGATAACTCACTTGGAACCAAACTTTTTGTCAAATATGGCCAAAAACAGCGCAGATCTTTCTACAGTCTTGATCCCATCAATAACATCAAGTTCTACGTAATTTGGGTGATCTTCCTGGTTCCTCATTTTATAAATGAACTCCAGCTCGCTATAAATGTCTTTTCCGAATTCATCCTCGATGAATGACCTCAATTTCATTAGAAGTTGACCAAACGTCAAACCTGTAGTTTCTTCATTGAATGTCTTCCTGTATAATGCCAGAAGCAACGCCTCAACACCCCTTGTAGCGCTCCTAACTATGTTGTCAATATCATTAACCGTCAGGATCTCTTTCTTGGAATCGTGGAGTGCACCCAGGATGTCACGTCTGCCACCGGTTATTCTGGAAAGCTCACTTCTAATAGATAAAAAGGGATAAGCATTTTCCAATTTCTTCTTCGCTAATTTGATAGAATTGCGGAATTCCTCTTTGAATTCATGTTTCTCTCTGTCCAAGAAATCGTCCAAAAAAGCTTCAGCAGAAACAACATTCCAATCGGGTCTAATAGCTTCTATGTCTTTCTTCAAATTATGAATGTATTCTTTAACGGATCTGTATAGAAATGGATCTATAATCAAGTATTTTGGGCATTCCATTGTACCCTTTTTCTTTTCGTATTCTGAAATTTCTTGAACTAAAGTTTCTGCTCTATCCAGAGAAAAGAACATTAAGTAGTCCTCCCGAATCGGTTCAGGCCAGGAGCGCAGTATGCCTATCCTTACAAAAGAAGAGGAATCCGTTTCATTTACGAAATCTATCAATTCTATTCTTTCAAAATCATTTAGTGGCATCAATGTTTGGACTTCTTCCATATAGAAATCAAGATTTCCTTGTATCATATCTTGCTTGGGGAAATCATCAATAAGATCCTTGTCAACATACCCTTTTCTCATCATTATTAAGTTGACAAAGGAATCTAGCATATTGTTTGTTAATCCAAGTATTATCTTGTAAAAGTGAGCTATGTTGAAAATGCTTTCAGAGATGCCTGTGGGGAAATCCCCTGGTTTAATGGTGAGGAATTCAGGGATATCTCCGTAAGTCAAGTACTCCTTCTTCAAATCTGAGTAAAAACGTCTAGCTTCGACCTCTATTACATCTCTGATTTCTATGACCAAATATTCGCCTCTTCAGTAACTCTTCTTAACCTGTTAACAATAAACTTGTACCTTTTAATATACATTTCCTTGGAAATTTAAATAAGGGTTCTACTGGTGTGGAATGCTTTTCTCCCACGAAACAATATTCATGGAGTTGTGAACCAAAAATCCATGAAATGATGCTGAAATGCATTCAAAACCATTTATCTGCATACTTTTTCATTCTCTGCGCAGGAAAGGCGTTCAAGTGACTTTACAAGAAGGCCAATTTACCGCCATTGAGAACTGGGATTTTCTCCTGGCAATGAAAGTGCGTTGTGGAGAACATGGATTTTCGAGAATTGATGAAAAGATACAGCAGACCTCGAGTGCTGCTTTACCTGGATCCACCATATCTTAGGGGAGGTGACCAGCATCGACATAAGTTCAAGACGGAGGATTTTACTGATTTGAAGGCATTATTGGACAATCACCGGGGAACATATCTTTTGAATCTGTCAATGACGGACCCTGAAATGATTGGGATATTTGGAGTGCCGGATTTGGTGACGGAACATTTCAAGCCTACGATGGTCTATGATCCGGCAAAGGAGAACGGGTGGGGTTGTGGGTATTGGTGGCATTTTATGAAATGAAATTTACAGGGTAGCTCCACATTTTTCACAGGTAAAAGTCGAATATTCGTCGGATTTTCATATGTGGTCTCTGATTTCACAACATATCCTCCGTCCCAATGAACACTATCTGTCATTCCTCCATTAATCACTTCTTTGATTTTCTCGCCACCGCATTTACCACGATTCAAGATGCTTGCCATATCTATCAGGTATTATAAATATGTACGAATCTATAGATTCTTCGGCTATTCCAATAAGCACATAGCCGGAAATTTATAAAATCTTTTAATTTCTTCTAATGATACCAATTAATGCCACAATTGCTTGAAGTATCACATGTGTCCAAGAAAGGAGCCTCAATGAGGATAACGGTACCTAAAAAGGCAGCCGAAGCACTGAATCTAGAGGGAGGTGAAATCGTTGGATTTTATAAGGACAGCGGAAACATTATCCTGAAAAGGATGAAATAACACCAGTCCGGCATTTATCTGGCTCATATAGCTTTCCCGGACTCTTCAGTCGTCCGGATCGGGCGGTATTCCATTGCCGTTGCCCTCCCATTCAATTGCGAATCTCACGGTCTCCGGGGCGCCTGCCACCATCACCCTCGGTATCTGTATGCTCACCGGCCCGACCGGAGTCCTGTGAACAAACGTATAAAATTCCCCAACCCCGAAGCCTATGACCCTCTTCGCCTCTCCCTCTATCCCTGTCATTTATGTCACCTCACTTCTGAAACTGTGTGCATGTTCATCACACCCATTCCCATATATCCTTGCTGTAATCGCCCACGTAGCTGAGGTCGAAGTGCAGGTCCGGGTGATCCCCGGACACTTTGAAGAGGATGTCCAGGTATTCTTTCAGCAGCGACCTGGGCGTGAAGGCGAATGCCCTGAGCTTTCCCCCGGCGATCTTCATGATGGTGCCTGCCCTGGGTATGTGTGCAGCATTGGCGCTGTTGCGCACAAGGTTGACGAACGGTGCGGTGACATCGGCAAGGTAGATGCCGCTGCCGCCGGGAAGCGGCCGCCATGAATCTGGAACGGCGGAGGAAGGGCATATTGCAATGCTCCTGAGTGCATCCTTCATTGCATAGGCGCTGTTGACCTCGAAATATGCTTCCGTTATTCCCGCAGACACAATTTCCGCGGGGAGATCGGTGTCGAATGCAACCATGGAGAGGGATATGCGATCGTTGGCCGATCCAATGGAGGCTATGCCTCCGGGATCCGGGCCAAGGGAAACGATGTCCATGCCGTTCCTCATCTGCAGTATCCCGCCGGCAAGTACGGTGACACTGTGCAGGTCCGATGGGTGGAACCTGAACTCCGCCCTTATCCGTGATCCGGAGAGGTAGAGGCCTCCCGGCATCATGGTCCCTACATCAAGAATCCTGTCCATCATGCCGCTGACGATGTTCATCTCGGCGGACTTTAGCTTGACTGTGAGCATGTCTCCCCTCATCTCATGGTCATAGGACGGAACCAGCTTCTCGAACCTTGCAGCCTTCTCCCCCCCTGCACGAAAAGGTCTATGTATGACTCCTCGCCTATGCGATCAGTGTGGAGCGGAACCTCGCCGAGCTCCTTCTCCATCACGGGAATAAGAGGATGGCTCTGCACCATGGAAACCGAGAGCATGTAGCCTATGCTGCGGTCGACGTCACGGTAGAGCATGGTTCTGTATATCCCCCACAGGAAGAGCGACACGGCGTCCTGAGCACATCAAGAATTTCAGATTATATACATAAACGCAGCACGGCATGATGATCGACACATGTATTCCATCAAGTACCCATTTATAAGCATTGCCTGCCCTGCATGTTATTTCTTCGCAACCACGGAAACGGCAGAGAGCCAGAGGATATCACGACCTGATTTTGACAAATATTAGCCTGTTCAGTTATGCTTCCTTGCACCCATTTCTTCACTCTCCGGTAACTTTCTCCACTTCTCCTATTCGTTCTGAAACTATAAGCTCTTTTTTCCTCTGCGATCTGAATTTAACGTAAAAATAGGCGAAAGTGAATAAAGCGATCCAAAATAAAGCAGCGAAGATCACATCAAAAGTTCCAAGAATGCCATTAAGAAAAGAGGCATAGAAAGCCACGACGCCGAAGAGAACTGGAAAAACTATTGACCCCACGGCAAGATAGCCAAAAAATTTAGCAAACCATTTCAGCGATTGAGACTTTTGCCGGGCTTTTTCTGTATGAATACCTTTAGAAATGTAAACGAGAATTGAATTGGATTTTCCGCAGCTCCAGCTTAAGACAGGCGATTCTTTATCTCTGGTAAATAAGTGCATCTCCTTACCGTTGTATAGAACTCCAAAGTTTATGCTTTCATCCAACCTGAGGTAGCTTCGGAGTTGCAATCTTGCAGGACTGCCTTCAGACACACTTACGCCAGGCATCTTAACCTCTAGAGCGAACTTTCTATGAGCATCTGCTACGATATAATCCACCCTCAAATCAACCGTACCCGCCGGAATTGTCTCCTCATACCTTATTTCCCCCGGTAAGTTCCATCCCAGGAGATCAAGCATCCTGCTGACAACTCTTTCCCGAAATTCTCGCTCGCTCGAAAACGCTTCTTTGCAGCCCTTGCGTAGGATCGTGCTCAGTTCACTGCTTGCTTCCAAACTTTTCGCTCTCCTTGACTTTCGTTCCATCTTTATTTCATGCCGCTACGCTCATACAGCATCCGTATTACTAACGATCAGCACTTCTCTTCCGCCAAGACTTACATTTAATTCAGTTCATTATCTGCGGTCTTAGCGGCAAATGTTTCACTTAAACTTGATTTATAAACCTTGTTACGATGCATGCTACGAGTTCACATTGCTCCGATTACGCTGTGATATTATCCCAATACCTATAGACTCTTTTTCTCACTCTTATTCTCCGCATAAGGCTATACATAATGTGCAATCTTTATCGGAGTTATGAACAGCAGAGGTGAATCCCTCTTCCTACTCGATGACATTGCAGTGCAGAAGGCAAGGAAGCTGAGATACAGCAAGGGATGGAACAACAGGAAGTTCCAAGATGTGAACATAATAGGGGATGCGCTAAGGGAGAGCAGTGACTTTCAGGAGTTCTCCAGAGTGCTTAGGGAAAAAATGACTGAACTGGACAGGAACGTGGGATAGTGGCTAAGAGGAACTCGTTCACCAAGGAATATTACACCAGCAAGAAAGATCAGTACGACCCTGACTATGCCATTTTCCAGAAGGCACTATGGGCCGCAGACTACGGCAGGATGAAAGGAGCTACAGTGAGGCAGCATATCAAGGAAACGGGCACGACGGCAAAGGTCCTGCATATGCATGCCCAACGTCCTCAGGCACTACTCTGCCCCGAACCTCATCGGGGCAGGGATGGACTTGAGGAAGGTGCAGATACACCTTGGGCACGCAAATATACAACACGCAGATCTATACTCACCTGCTTAGCGTGATGTGCATGGCGAGATTTACGACCTTTACAGTGTGGTCCGGGAGCATGATTTTTTCGAAAATGAG
>JAJYRY010000176.1 GCA_021793855.1 Thermoplasmata archaeon | reverse complement strand
CCCCAGGTTCATGTCTCCAAGCTCATTTACGTCTATATTGCTTGTTATGCTAGCATTCACTGTTATGTTCAGGAACGGCACCTTAACGGCCAGATTTCCACGGAACAAGCTTTCCAGCTTTCCCTGTATGCCAAATGCTCTCCATGACATATCAACCACTGTGGAGTTACTTCCTGTCTTCTTCGTAAAATTTGTGACAGTCAGGTGAAGCGTCATGTTCCTGTAGACTGTGAGGTTCGTCTGGTTCGCGAAGGCGTGCACCTGATACGCAATTGTTGCATTTATCACGTGAATGACTGAAGCGTTTGTGCTTGACGTCCCAGTTGCATTGACAGTCCCAGATGAAGCATTGCCACTCACATCAACGTGATTCATGTCCTGCTGTATTTCCTGCCTTGTTGTGGCGTTCACGTAGGAAGTTGCATTGAGCCACATCACTGTACCGTTGAGCTGATGAGAAGCGTTGCTTCCTGCAGGGTAGGTGTAGTAGAGAACGTAGTTGCTGGTTGTGTTCACGTTAGCTACGTTTGTCTGTGTGTTTAGTGTCGCGTGCATGGTTGTGGCAGATCCCAGGGGGATTGCCATCATGCCAACGACCAAGGCCAACATGAGTACTACCGAATATCTCATGTTCTTTTGACCTGTGTATATCTTAACTAATTATTGGTACAACCTTCAAAAATTAATACAAAATTCGAACGGAATGCTTATAATGAACATAAAGGACCCACTTATAATTAATAACACTTCATGATAAGTTAATGTAGTCATTTTCCATATTCATTGGCGATAATATGGAACCAGTTTTACAGGTCGCCCTGGACTTTGAGAATCTACACAGAGCCCTTCAGGTGGCAAAGGAGGCAGTTGAGGGAGGCGCAGACTGGATCGAGGCAGGCACCCCCCTGATAAAGAGCGAAGGCATGAATGCCATAAGGGAAATAAAGAGGAATTTCCCGAACAAGATAGTTGTTGCCGACATGAAAACTGCGGATGTTGGAGGATTTGAGACGGAACTAGCGGCAAAGAGCGGAGCGCAGATCGTCACGATACTAGGAATAAGCGACGACCCCACAATAACGGAAGCGGTGAAGGCAGGGAAGAAGTATGGCGCGGAGATAATGATAGACCTTCTCCAGGTTGAGAACGTTGAGGAGAGGGTGAAACAGCTTGAGAAGCTGGGAGTGAAGTACTTCTGCGAGCACGTAGGCATAGACATGCAGATGATAGGGAAGAACCCTCTAAAGGTGCTGGAGAGAGTGGTCGCTTCCACTAACCTACCAGTTGCAGTTGCGGGCGGGTTGAACAAGGAATCCATTCCTGACGTGGTGAAGAGGGGGGCATCAATCATCATAGTTGGAGGCGCAATAACGAAGGCGCCCAACGTTACTGAGGAAACGGCAGCTATCAAGAGGGTCATAGCGACCGGTGTCGCAGAGCACGACGACATGTACAAGAAATATTCAAAGAACGAGATAGTTGAAGCGTTATCGAAGGTATCGTCATCAAACGTTTCAGACGCCATGCACAGGGGGGGTGCAATACACGGCATAGTGCCCAGGATTCCACCTGGAACCAGAATAGTGGGGAGGGCCCTGACAGTGAAGACGGTGAACGGTGACTGGGCCAAGCCCGTTGAGGCAATAGACCACGCAAAGGAGGGTGACATACTGGTAATAGATGCAGACGGAGGGGAGGATGCAGTCTGGGGGGAACTGGCATCGTGGAGCTGCGTGACGAAGAAAGTTAAGGGTGTTGTGATCTGGGGTGCGATAAGGGACCTGGACTCGATCATGAAGATCCCCTTCCCAGCGTTCTCCAGGTACGTCTCTTCAAACGCTGGAGACCCGAAGGGTTTCGGCGAGATAGGGAGCGAGATTGAGATAAACGGAAGGAAGATAAGAACTGGAGATTACATCATAGCTGATTATTCAGGCGTTGTCGTCATACCGGAGGAGGAAGCGCTTGAGGTTGCAAATAGGGCCGTTGACGTTGCTGAAAGGGAGAACAGGGTGAGGGAGGAGATAAGGAGGGGAAGTACACTGTCGTCTGTCCAGAAGCTTGAGAAATGGGAGAAAGTTGGGTAGCCGGAGGACTGGAAGTCCTGTTGTTGTACAGCCCCTCATAGTAAGAAAGGTTGTACCCCTTCTCACCCAGGTACGTCCAGTTGACCTCGAAGAGGTATGTGGTGCTGTTGGTCGTGATGGACGAGTTCTCGAATGCAAGGATGAAGGGTTCCTTGAAGAATTTCGTGAACGATGAACCGTTCACAAATATGGGTGGCTCGTTTGGGTTGAAAGTGCTGTTGTACCCCCATACACCGTATCGAAGCATGTAGCTGTTGAGGAACACGTATCCTATCGGTGCATAGGAGCCGTTATCCCCTGTTATCTCATTGATTGCAGAATGCCAGCTTGTTGAATTCCATAGGACGGAAACGTTGTTGAACGGTGAGCTGAAACCGTAAGAGTAAAGGAGTATGCCTATCTGGTGGTCAGTCG
>JAJYRY010000175.1 GCA_021793855.1 Thermoplasmata archaeon | reverse complement strand
GTGACCTCTACAAGATAGGTTCAATAGAATTCGAACTTTCACAACTGTACAAACTATCTGGGAAAACGGATAAGTCCAGTGAAATGCTAAAGGAAGCGTCACTTTCTATCCAGAATCCAGAATGCAAAGGCGGAAGGAGGAAGCAGAAACTTTCAGACATGATATCCTACTGCATGAATAATCCAACAGTTCCACCAATTATCAAGATCCCGGCTAGATTCAGGTATATAAGTCCCATCATACTCATAGTTGGATATGTTGGCGGGTATGTAGCATATCTCATCAAGACGATTTCCTACAATGCTTTCTTTGCTGTAATAATTGGTGCATTCATAGCGAGCATGGCTGCAGCTGGAGTAGTGAGCTCTTCTTTCGCAAAGGAACTAAGGAAGAATTACAACCCTTCACAGCCGTTCATACCTGGAACATCAGGCAATGTAACCAACAACGAACGAACCCCGGATGATGAGGTGGATGATGCCAGAGCCGAACTAGCCCTTGCAAACATGTACTTTTCGATAAAGAATTTTGATGAGATGGAATTCCACTTGAACAAGGCAAAGAGAATACTTAGCGACCCGACCACCAATCAGTCAAGAAATAAGGAGCAAGCAGTTGGGATTCTGGAAAGGCTCGAGAAAACCCTGCAGGAAAAGAAACCCTCGGATCATCTTGGCTTGTACTGAAATTGCATACTAGTAGCACACCTAATACATTGGGAGTAGTGGTACCTATGCCTGGAAAGACTTCAGGGATTTCAGCGCAACCTCCACGTGGTTAGAAGCATTGAGCTGAGAATTGTAGACCTCCCTTATAGTTCCTTGTTTATCTATTACAAACGTGATCCTGGATGGGATGAGCGTGCCTGTAGCGCCATACGCCTTCCTGATCTGCTTGTCCTCATCCGCAATCAAGGTGAATTGGAGATTCCTGTTGGCCTTGAATTTCTTGTGAGATTCTGCAGAATCAGAGCTCACTCCTAGAATAGTTGCCCCAAGTTTTCTTACATCTTCCCATCTATCCCTAAAAGCACACGCTTCAGCGACACATCCCGGTGTTTCATCCTTTGGATAGAAGTATAGCACAACCGGTCCCTCTTTCAATTTCTCGCTCAAAGTTATTTTCTCCCCACTGTCAGAAATTCCAGTGAAATCCGGAGCTTTATCACCAACTCTTAATGGCATCGGTGTAAATGCCAATTTCCGTATTTAGTTCTGTTGTAGGAGGATGCGATGACTAATACTATCATTTGCTATCTTCCTAAATCAGTATGAGGAATGTGAGCAATGTATCGCAATTGCAAAATTCCAGAAGTGGAGGCAGATTGTTATAGGTAAAATGATGCCCAGTTAGAAATTTTAGAATGATCTTTTGCCGACATAGCACTCCAGATATGTCAATCTCCTTCTACCCTATATTTGCATAAATCATTCTCAGAAGCCTATCGGCTGCAGGCACAACCCCAGAAAATGATGCGAAACCGTGGATCATTCCAAGTGCCCTTATTCCAGTTGCCCTGACTCCAGAATCCCTGAGTTTTGATAGGAAAGTTTCACCCTGATCCCTAAGCGGATCATATTCCGCAGTTACAACGACGCTTTCGGGGAGACCGGAAAGCTTCGGATGCAGAATTATTGAATTGTATGGGCTTGCAATATCACTTGCACTCAATTTTGTCATCCTTGCAAAGTAAGACATGGCTGCTTTATCCAGGAACATCCCTTCACTGTATTCCCGTGAAGACTCTGAGAATAAGTCAATTCCAATTGATGGATATAGTGAAACAATCATTCTAGGTGGCATTAAGTTATTGTCCAGAAGCATCAGTGCTACAACGAATGCCAATTTGCCTCCCGCACTGTCGCCTGAAACAACGATTTTTGAACTATCAATTTTTAACTTATCGCTGTTTGCCCTGACCCATTTGAATGCCTCAAAGGAATCATTTGACCATGTAGGAAACTTATTCTCTGGAGCTAACCTGTATCCGACCGAAATAACAGTTGAGCGGGACGTATTTGCAATCTTTCTGCAAAGAGAGTCATATGATTCTATATCGCCAGTGACGAAACCGCCTCCATGATAATAGACAATTGCCCCATCCTTCGCCCCAGCGGGCTTATATATTCTCATGGGGATATCCGACCCGTCATAATTGAAGTGATCATCCCAGACTTTTTCAACATCTTCCTTTGGGCCTGAAAATATCAGAGCAGACTGCTTGAATCGTGACCT
The DNA here is from genome assembly GCA_021793855.1 of Thermoplasmata archaeon. The sequence continues at coordinate 275 of JAJYRY010000175.1, read as the reverse complement.
GTACTCGTCAGGCGAAACGCTGTCAAGATTTCTTATCTTATTGCTCTCGATAATTCCCAGTAGCTTCTTAATATCAGTATCTAGTGGCATCCAAGAACTATGACAATATTCGGTATAAATTATTTTCCGGATTGTTTGACCAAAGATGAAGCCACCGACGGGATTTGAACCCGTGACCTCGTGCTTACCAAGCACGCGCACGTACCAGGCTGTGCTACGGTGGCATTTCCAATCGCTTCAATCGAGCCAATTTGTCATTTGTTATAGATTTGACT
>JAJYRY010000174.1 GCA_021793855.1 Thermoplasmata archaeon | reverse complement strand
TCGGGAATGCTCCAGTGAAAAGAACTGAAAATACAACACCTGCAATGTTGCCGTAGCTGTTGTACTGGGAAAATTTTGATATCTTCACCGACCAGTCCTTCCTCTCAGCAAGCTCCATTATGAGGATTGAGGAGACGGGTGTGGCTGCACTGCCAAAAAATCCTGACAGGAATGAGATTATCACGAAATACTCTATGTTGAACGAGATGGAGAACAGAAGGGATGTGATGGCTAAAGATATGAAGCCTATGTAGACAAACATCTTCCTCTTGCCGAGCCTATCGGACAGGTTGCCCCAAACAACCAGGCCAAGTATGGTTGCAAGTGAAGCTACTATGACGTAGATGGAATATTCGAGCGCCCCTCCTGCAAGTAGCTCCGTGATGAACAGCGGAGCAAGCGGGCTGGTAATGCCCGCGGAGGTGTTCATTGGGAAGTATGACAGGAACCATCTGTCCCTTCCCTGAGGTTCGCTCATTCTGAGGTTATTTCCTGCAAATATTTCTACTAAACGATGCGTCAGTGGAAAGTGAAGTGGCGAAGGAGTTTATTTTAAATTTAAAAGGAATGTGCTAGCATTCTTCTTCCCAGTCGAAGTGTTCCGACGCATTCATCCCGTTCCTCAGGTAGAATCCTGTTACAATGTTTGCGCATGAAATTGCCTCCTTGATCTTCTTGCCCCTGTAAATCGCGGAATAGAAGCCTGCCCTGAATACGTCACCCGCACCTAGTGAGGAGGCTTTTGCAACATTCTCCGTGGGTATCAGCTCATTCCTGAATATCGCACCCCTGCCTCCCAGTGTAACTATTGTCTTCTCCGCATCCACCCGCGTGAACGATGAGAGGTAGTTGAACTCAGGCTCGTTCAGTATCACAAGGTCTGCCATCCTCACAGCCTCTACAAGCTTCTCCTTATTCCACCTGTACTTTATCTCCTGCCCTGGGTCGAAAACCTTGATGCTTGTGCTCTTCCTCATCAGGTTGAGTATCCATTCCGGATTTGACGTGGCGAAATGGCAGTACTTGCTGTCAATTATGAATTCGCTTCCAGCCTTACTCATCGGACCCTGGTACATGAAGGCTATCTGGTTTTCCTTCGCGTCCGCGATGTAACATACAGGGCCTTCCTCGTCTGAAGTTTCGAGTGAGAGGTTGATGAGTTCATTCTTTAGGGGTGCGAGAAGATCCTGCGGGAAGTTCCTAGATATCCTTGATACAAGTGTAACAGGAGTACCAAGCAAGGCAGAGAATCTTGCAATGTTAGCCCCTGTTCCCCCCAGTCTCCTGTCTATTGCCCTTATCTCCTCGCTGCCGAACGAAGGCATCTGCTTTATGTCGAATATGACGTCAATGTTGATGTGGCCGACAACTGTTAGGAAAGACATTAAGCGAATTTACCATCCTCTGCCCTGAATCTTCTCGGATTCCTCCATCTTTTCCACGTCCCTCCCCTTCATGCCTGACAGTCCCTTGCTCATTTCCACCATTACTGAAGGGTCGTCCCATGCCGCTGTTGCCTGGACTATGGAAGAGGCCATTCTTTCTGGATTTGGGCTCTTGAAAATACCGCTGCCTACGAATATGCCGTCAACGCCATGCTCCATCATGAGAACTGCATCAGCAGGTGTTGCTACCCCGCCTGCAGCAAAATTGACGACAGGAAGTCTCTTTGCCTTCTTGACCTCCTTCAGTACCTCGTGTATCCCTGCCTTTATCTCCCCGTAGGTGTAATTTCCGAAGATGACGTCCTTGTCAGATACCATCTCCCTCCCATAAAGGCCGCTCCTTACTTCCCTTATGAGATTCTCATAACTCTTTGAAATGTTTACTGCCATTTCCCAGAGTTCATTTTCGTCCGCAAGCACTACCTCCTGGATGCCCTGGTTGACCATCCTCACGTGTCTCACCGCCTCTATGATATCCCCTGTACCTGCCTCCCCCTTCGTCCTTATCATTGCTGCGCCCTCCCATATCCTCCTGACTGCCTCTCCAAGATTCCTAGCGCCGCATACGAACGGGATGGATATCTCCTTCTTGTTAACGTGGAAGAACGGGTCTGCAGGAGTGAGAACTTCAGATTCATCAATCATGTCTATGCCAAGCTGTTCGAGTGCCTTTGCCTCTGCAAGATGTCCTATCCTGACCTTAGCCATCACAGGTATCGTGACTGCATCAACAATCTCCTTCACCTTCAATGGATCGGCCATCCTTGCAACTCCTCCCTCCGCCCTGATGTCTGCCGGGACCCTCTCGAGAGCCATAACAGAGATTGCCCCCGCTGCCTCTGCGATCTTTGCCTGATCTGCATTAGTGACGTCCATGATGACTCCCCCCTTAGTCATCTTGGCAAATCCCTTTTTCAATAGGTCTGTACCGTACTTAACCTTAATTTCAGTTGCCATAGTATAGGCATTACAACCATCAAAATATATATTTCCGAAGTAGGCGACTCTTCCTGTGTCCTCACTTCCAAATAATTCCATTGAAAATTTCAGACACCTATTAACGAAAAGTTAAA
>JAJYRY010000015.1 GCA_021793855.1 Thermoplasmata archaeon | reverse complement strand
ACAAAAGAAGGAGGCTGCAGAGAAGCAGCTCGTTCTCTGATCACTTGTATTTCTTGGGTATCATCTGCTCATACCATTTCTCGGTGACTTCGTCGCTTTCCTGCCTCTCGAGTTTTATGTTTATGGATTGAAGATACTTAGATATCCTTTTCTTGGTTTCATCCCTTAGTTCCGTGGTTATGGAAAGCTTGTTCCCTGATCTCTTTCCCTTGAAGAATATGGGATCGTACCCGTCCCTCAGCAGGACCATTTTCCCCTGTGGTTTCCATCCGAGTATCAGAGAGACGTGTTCCATCGAGAGCGTCCTAGGAAGGAGGACAACGTCTTCGTTGCTTGCATTAGGCGTAAAATTCTCATCTTTCCAGCAGTACATCAGCTCATCCCTGGACTTTAGCGGAAGTATCCTCCGGAACTTTCCTGCCTCCATTCCCCTGGAAAGATAGGATGATACAAAATTCCCATCTATTGAGTTGCCAAATATTGAAGAGAGTATCCTGCCGTTGAATATGCCCAGTTCCCTAGTGATACGGTCCATTGCTTCTTCCCCTATACCCGAAACCTGTGTGAGCTGATACCTGCCCTTGTTGTCCTTGTAGATTAAGCACTTCTTAAGCATCTCATTAAGGTAATTCAACGTCTGATTTATGGTGAAGCATGACCGTTCTACCACTATTTCCCTGGATAGTACGGGCATCTTCTTCACTATCTCGTAAAGCTTCTTTGCGTTGTCACTAAGCGAATCGTATTTTACGGATGCTAAAAGAGAAACATTTTCCTTGCTAAGGTAACCCTGCGTCCCGTCGATGATGTACCCCTGTACTGCCAGATTGCTCATCACTAGCTTGTCAAGATCGATGCTCCGCTGGCTCTTCATCATCAATTCAAAGTTGCCCTTGTAGCCGAGTATTGAATCCAGGGCAACCACTGGATCTGAGTGTTTATAACCGTTTGAGAGGTGGTGCTTCGCAACGAGGTACCTGATCATGTCCTCCTCATCCATCGACAGGTCATCTACCGTCGTTCCGTTTACCATGAAGTTCCTTATCATGGAGTAGCCGAGCTGCTGCAACCTTGCCTTGTCAGGAACAGGGAAAGTGATCCTCCTGATAACCAAAGAATCAAAATGCTCCATCCTTGATATCTCCCTGACGACTTCCATCACCTGGTCGAAGTTGCCGGAATAATCACCATTTATCTCGAATATCTCAAGGATGCCGTTTTCTGTTGCCGTTTCTACCCCTAGCCGCACGGCACCGTCTTCCAGAAGGAAATAGGTCATTCCTTCGCCTGTCTCCCCCTCAATCCTCTCCCTGTTCACCAGGAAGAGAGGGTCCCTTGTACTGATAACTGCCTTCTGTTTCGTGAATGTGACGTCCGAATAGAGGTACGTAGAATGCCCGCTTACCATCTTCTTCACATTGAGCTTCCCTATGTACTTCCTGACCAGTCCTCCAAAGGTCTGCACCACTTCATCTATGCTGATCGGACCGTACGTGGAGACGAATCGCTCCAGCAGTTCAACAGGTTCCACGGGTTCCTCGCTCACCTTTACAGGCCTGCCTTGTTTCGACACTACATAGTTATTCCTAATCAGTTTCTCAAGCGTCTTCTCCTCGACGTCCTGCATGCCGTACTTTCCCTTCCTGATAAGGTCCAATATCTCCTTCTCTTCCTTCCCCAGGTCTTCTACCCTGTTAAGTGAGATAAGCTGCGGAAGGTACTTCTCGTCAAAATACCCCCTCATCTGGCCTGCAAAATGACCGTATACTATCCCCTTCGAATTCATCTGTGTTTCGGGATAGCCTCTAATTGAGAGGGAGCTTGAATCGTTTGCAATAAGGTAATCGTCAAAATAATTCTCCCCAAACTTCTGGAGTGCCCTGTTCAGCCTGATCCTGCCTATCTCGATCTCGTCTGTAGCCTTTAACTTCTTCAGGTCATCTGACAGTATGTACTGTTTCTCCCTCTTGGGGAAGAACCTGCCTGAAACTATGACCTTTCGAGTTGTGAGGTCCTCTATCACCTCTTCCAGCTCATTAATCTGTCCTATCCTGTCGACTATTTCGTTGAATGTCAGGGGACCGTTCTGCCAAAGGAGCCACTGGACGACTCTTGTGATTGAATCGATCCTATCCGCCCTCTCCACATTTCTGTGATACCATTTCACCCTGTTTCCATGGCGCAGGAAATAGGCAGTATAGGCCCTCTCCATCTTTCTCAGCACAATCAGTGTTGACTCCGGATCGAGGGAGTTCTTTTTGGCAATGGAATTTGTGCTTTCCCCATCTTCGAAATTGACCTCCTTATCATTCTCCTGCATGAATACGGCAGCTAGATAGGGTACGTTCTCCCTCAGGGCGTAAGTTGTCTTTCCTGTGAACACCGGGACTATCTCACCGCTTCGTAAATGCTCTGCAAGCCTGTCCAGGTATTCCTCAGGGTTGTCCGCTTTCTTGAACGGAGAGAATGAGACAGTGGAATACAGGTCTGCAAAACCTGCCTTTCTCAGGAAGTCTGTAATTCCGCTATCGCTGCCTATTAGTTGCTTTGATTCCTGGTAATTCATGAGGGATTCTATGTCCACCTCTGAGCTTCCTTCAAGTCCCATCTTAGTCAGCAAAGCCTCCTGAAGCTCCCTGATAATGGCGCTCTTGTCCTCCATCAGTACTACGTCAGTGATTCCGGTTGATATGATGCCGAACCCGAATGGACTGGGGTATCTTGTGTAGTCCCTTGTTATTATCTCTATCTCCCCATCCCTTATTGATTTCAGAATCTTCTCTGAATTTTCTATATCCATCACGATACTCTCTATTTCCCTGAAAGTCTCCTCTATAATGGGGAAATTTTCCATAGAAAAAAGTATGTTCAGGACCCTCTCGCTCCTGAGCTGCTGCCTGGCGACTGATACCTCCCTTCCCCTGTACCTCCTGAGTACCATGAAGGAACGCGTAGCACAGTGCCGGAACCGCTGCTTGAAAAGTTCTGTAGACTTCACTGCATTCCTGAGTGAGCCGCCTATCGTGATTGTCTTCAGGAGCTCGCTTATACGGGCAACGTCTACCTTCCTGTTGAATGTAAGCATGAAACCGTCATCCGTCAAGGAAATCCTAGAGTTGACGGAAAAATCCCTTGAAATATGGAATGCTATGATCCTGCTCAGAGCGTCGTTCACCCTTCTTCCAAGGGCAAAATGAAATATCACTGAGAACTGGTTTGCCTTGTCAATATACCCTTCAACTAGGAATTTTTCATTTGTAGGAACCCCGTAGTCTATCTGGTTTGTGATATATGACATTACGCTCCTTATGCTGTTCTCGTCCGCTGCATATTCTGTCTTCAGGAATTCTTCAGCCGTTCCATCCTTCACCCTAGCTTCCAGCTCCTTCCTGAACTTGCCTACCTCAATTGAAAGGTCAAATGTCCTTGGGAGCATCTCGCCAACCCATGATGGAACCGTTGGTTTCCTGCCTGAAGCATCCTTTATGAACACCTTGTTCCCCCTCATCCTCAGGAACTCATACGTTCTCGCGCCTAGGACAAATATGTCCCCCCTGTGCAGCTTCTCTACGAACTTCTCCGACAGAGACCCGAGGTGCCTGTTGTCGACCGAGAATGCATCATAATCGGCTTCCTCAGGTATCGTACCTGCATTGGTGAAATAGATCAGCCTTGTGCTCTTCTTCCTTCCGAATGTGTGCTCTTTCCTGTCCCACCATATCTTTGAGTATACGTTCCCCTCCTCGAAACCGCCTGAAAGATAGTTTAGGACGTTTATGAAATCGCCCTCTGGAATGTTACCGTAGCAGTACGTCCTCCTGATTATCTCTAGTGCCTCCCCCTCATTCCATTTCTTTTCAAGGGATATTCCCGCTATGAACTGGCTGAGAACGTCGAGTGAATTCTTGGGTATGTTTATCCTGTCCAGCTTCTTGGCCTTAGCCTCCTTTACAAGAACAAGCGATTCCACCAGGTCATCTATGTCCATTGGGATTATTCTCCCCTTTGCAGTAGCAAAGACAGAATGACCGGACCTGCCCACCCGCTGGAGCCCCTTTGCAATTCCCTTTGGCGATCCTACCTGCACTACGAGGTCTATGCTGCCTATATCGATACCCAGCTCTAGAGATGTAGAGGATACTGCGCACTTCAGTTCTCCCTTCTTCAGCCTTTCCTCAACGTTGAACCTCGACTCCTTGGAGAGGCTGGAATGATGTGCCTCCAGGTCCAGTATGCCCCTTTCTATCAATTTTGAGGACACCCTTTCCGCACCGCTTCTTGTGTTTGTGAATACGAGAGTGGTCGTGTGCTCCTTAACCATTGATTCTATTATGTCGTAAGTCCTTTCATTTATCTGTTCCTGTGGTGCTGAGAACAGGTCAGATACCGGGCATACCACCCTCATATCAAGATTCTTGTTCGATTCCGTCTCGACTATATGCACGTCGATTTTCTCGACGTTCCCCACCAGGAATTTTGCAAGTTCATCTATTGGCTCTGTTGTTGCAGAAAGCCCGATCCTGGTTACGCTGCCCGTGTTATACTGAAGGAATTCTATGATCAGGCTCAGAAGCTCCCCTCTCTTGTTGGAAGCGAGATCGTGTATCTCGTCAACAATTAGGAATTCAACGCCCCGGAATTTTTCCTTGAACTTGGGTGAGAAGAGCGCTAGCGCAAGAGACTCAGGCGTCGTGATGAAAATGTGTGGTGGTGTCTTGTTCATCTTCTGCCTCACGTATTGACTTGTGTCACCTGACCTGACTCCAACCCTTATTTTCGGAATGTGGATGCCCTTCTTCTCTGCAAGTTCCCTAATCTCCTCCAGGGGCACTTCCAGGTTCCTGTGGATATCGTTTGCTAGCGCCTTGAGCGGTGAAACATAAACGCAATATATCTTGTCCTCGAGCTTGTTCTGCTTGGCAAGGAGGAAAAGTTCATTGATAGTTACGAGGAATCCAGAGAGAGTTTTTCCTGTTCCCGTTGGAGATGAAATCAGTACATTCTTCCTTTGGTGGATGAGAGGTATTCCCACTTTCTGGGCGGCAGTTGCGTTGGTGTACTTGGATGTGAACCATTCCAGGACCAGGGGGTCGAGGTATTGCTCCAGATTGTACTCATTATTACCTCTTATTATCATTTAGATTCCTGCGTAGTGGGAAAGGTATGTTGAAAAGCTATAAAAACATGTAGACTGACCCATAGAAAATTATTCCTTAAAGAGGCCCGACATCCTGTACTGTTTCCAATTACGGAACTTATTTATTTCCATCATGCAGGTGGTACCATGGACCGGCAGATATGGAATGACGTGGAGGACTATTTCACATACAACATTGTCAAGCAGGAAACATCTCTCTCCAATGCACTCAGACACCAGAATGAGGAAGGTCTTCCTCCAATAAACGTTCCACCTACTCAAGGGAAGCTTTTGTACCTGCTCGCCAAGATGATAAATGCAGCAAAGATCCTCGAAATAGGAACACTTGGAGGATACAGCACACTCTGGCTTGCAAAAGCTCTACCTGAAGGGGGGAAGATTACCACTCTTGAAATCAACGCCAAACATGCAGTCATTTCCAGGGACAACGTATTGTCAGCAGGATTGGCAAGCAAGGTGGAAATAATCGTTGGACCGGCAAAGAAGACGTTGCTGGAAATGGCTGAAAGAGGGACATCGATTTTCGACATGATATTCATTGATGCTGACAAGGAGAACAATCCTGAATACTTCGATTTGGCGTTAAGGCTCACCGGACCCGGGACGGTGATTGTGATAGATAATGTGGTAAGGAATGGAAGAATTATTGAAGATGGTGATGAAGACCCTTCAGTAATTGGAATTAGAAAGTTAATAGAAATGGCAAAAAAGGACGATAGGATCGAATCGACTGCTATTCAGACTGTGAGCGGCAAGGGTTATGACGGCTTCATGGTAGTGAGGGTAAAGAACTAACGACTGCAGTTAAGGAATAACGGACGCTTAGTAATTCTCTATGTGGAATATCGCCATTCTTTCAAGGAGCTGTTCAACTGATTTCACTTTCCAGTAGTTCTTCTTTGAATCTGTTATCTCAATTATTGGTGGATCCATTCTACTGTTCGAATTTTCCACCTTCACAACACGTCCTGAGTAGCCCTTTACCCCTACCATCCCGAAGGCCTTGTGGACCTGTCTTTGGAGTGAAAGGTAGAGGAGAATCTCGTTCCAGATGGATTTGCTTATTGACTTCCCTGTTTCAAAGTTCTCTGTTACGTACTTTATGGCAACGTCAAGATGCACATTACCCAGTATCCTGTCCTCCCTGATGAGTGCACAATTCTTGAAACTGTCAATGTCTTTTTCATCAAAATTATCTAAAAAATAATAGGTTAGGTCAACTGGAATTGACCATCACCTTTCCCGTGGAAACTGCAAGATCAAACTTCGAAAGCAGTGATGTCTTTGACTTTGTCGAGGCAAGAACGAGATTAAGGACTTCAGTTATAGTCTTAACAACGTGTATCTGGATCTTCGCCCTCTGCGTCTCTTCCAGGACAATGTCCCCTTTATTGCTTTCCGGAACTATGACATTCTTGAATCCTGCCTCAATTGCTGCCTCCACCTTTGCCGTGACCCCGCCGACTGGGAGCACCTGCCCCCTGATCGACAGTGACCCTGTCATTGCATATGACTGGTCAACAGGTATTCCTTCCATTGCAGAAACAACAGCTGTAGCGATTGTAATACTAGCAGAATCCCCTTCAACCCCTTCGTAGCTTCCTATGAACTGGATATGTACGTCGTGGTTTGCGATATCCTGACCCGTGTATTTCTTTATGACTGCAGATACATTCTGTACTGCTTCCTTTGCAATTTCACCCAGCTTCCCTGTTGCTATGACCTTCCCGCTCTCCTTCTCCTGAGCCGGAGTTACCTCTGCAGCAACTGGCATCACTATTCCAGAGTACTCAGCCATTCCTGATCCTGCGCTGAAAACGGCAAGCCCGTTCACTATTCCAATGGAATACCCCTCGTTCATGAATGTGCTGTAATTCTTGTACGCTTCTATGTGTTTATCTGCAATCTGCTGTTCCAGCGGCCTTGCCTTGATTTTTGCCTTGATAACGTGATCACTTGTGACTACGGTTGATCCTGCCTGTACGGCCAGATCGCCAGCTATTCTGATCAATCCGCCCATCTCCCTGAGTCTCAGGGTAATCTTTCCCTTTCTCCCTGCCCTCTTCTGCGCTTCCCTAATTACCTCTGCTATGGCTGTGTAGTCGAAAGGAGGGATCTTTTTGTCCTTGGCAACTTCCTGACTGACGAACCTCATGACTTTTTCTCTGTTGTCCTCGGTATCGTCCATCATGGTATTCATGTACACCTCGTATCCGTACCCTCTGATCCTGGACCTCAGGGCTGGATGCATGCCCTGGAGTGCATCGAGGTTTCCGGATGCAACAAGAATGAAATCACAAGGTACCATTTCAGTCTGCACAAGCGCACCTGCAGATCTTTCGCTCTGTCCTGAGATTGTGTACTTCTTCTCCTGCATTGCGGTCAGCAGGCTCTGTTGACTTTCCATCCTGAGCGTATTTATTTCATCGATGAATAGAACGCCCTTGTCTGCCTTGTGTATGTTACCTGCCTCAACCCTTAGGTGAGCAGGCGTTTCAAGTCCTCCTGACTGGAAGGGATCGTGTCTCACGTCTCCCAAGAGTGCTCCTGCCTGTGCACCAGTAGAATCTATGAAAGGTGGCTTGTCATCCTTATCGTGACCCACAAGCAGTTTCGGCACTAGCGTCTTGTCCTCCCTTGACACCGGCCCCATATTGAGAGCGATGTAGAGGAATGCCGCGGCCATTATTGCAAGAAATATGGGTGTAGAGTCAATTGAGTGTGTCGTAGGATAGTTTATGAAAGCGAATATAAGCCCTATAATCACTATGAAAATAACAAGAATCCTTACGCTCCTTGTCCTTTCCGTCTTCTCCTGGTCTGCCCTCTTCTGATAGTCCTTCGTTATTTCCTTCCCCTTCCCTGCAGGGACTGTGACTATCTTTGGACGATTCGGATCCTCTGGATTATGGAAGACAAGTATATCCTCCAACTCCTCCTTTGGAATGAAATCAGTCATTGATTGGGCAAGCATTGATTTGCCTGTTCCGGGTTCACCGATGAGGATGACGTGTCTCTTCTGCTTTGCCGCCCTCTTTATAACCTCAACCCCCTGGTCCTGGCCAATAACCTGGTCAACGAGCTTCTCCGGTATCTTGATGTCGTTGGTCGTATTGACCCCTTTAGACTTTATCCATTCGGCTAATTCGTCCATTCGGTACGCAAGTGAAAATCGGTAATTAAGTGTTTTGTTGAAATCCTGGATCACCTTTTCGGATTATATTTAATTCTCAGAGAGAATTAACCCCCATGATTCTGGACGGAAGACCTATTGCAAAACACCTGCTGGAGGAAGTGAAGAAAGGGGTTGCAGATATTGGGAAAGTCAAGATGGTCTCTGTTGCTTACGAAGAAGACCAAGAATCGATAGTATATTTCAACAACATTAGAAGGAATGCAGAGAAAGTAGGCATAGAATTCAACCCATTAGTAATCAAGGGACAGGAGCTTCTCGGTACAATTGATAAGCTCAACAATGACAATTCTGTGGATGCTGTCATAATAGGAAGACCTTTTCCCAAGGGGATAACGAACGAGATGGTCTCTGAGGCCCTTGACCCTGACAAAGACGCGGACTGCGTGACATACCAGAACATGGGTCAGCTGTACTTTGGAGCCGAGGGGATAGCCCCAGCCACGCCTAAGGCATCAATAGACATTCTCCTGTACAACAATATAGACCTCAGGGGGAAGGATGCGCTTATCATCAACCGGTCTGTCACTGTTGGCAGGCCCCTATCACAGATGCTATTGAACATGGATGCGACAGTTACAGTAGCTCACAGCAAGACTAAGAATATGGAGAAACTGATCGAGGAAAACGATATAGTATTCCTTGCTGTTGCAAGACCTGGATATCTTAAGGCGTCCTCTATAAGGAGCAAGAAGCTGGTTGTGGATATCGGAATAAACGTCGTGGATGGCAAGATAAGGGGTGATTTTGAGCCCGATATGGAGAACGCACTTGTAGACTACACTGCAGTCCCTGGCGGGGTGGGAGCTGTTACCAGCGTTGAGATTCTAAAAAATGCGTTGGTACTTGCAAGAAGCCGATAAGGTTTATTAATAGTTAATTCATACCTTCCGACCCAGGTGCTTGATAAATGGGCGTAAACGAAAAAGATAAAAGGGAGAAACTTGCTTTGGAGATGAAGAAGGCAGCAGTAGAGAACGATTCAAGGTTCTGGGGCGATATCGCTAAAAGAATCAGGAAGTCCAAGGACAATCTCGCGGAAGTGAATATAGGGAAGATATCCCGATTCGCTGCAACTGATGATACTGTTGTAGTTCCCGGAGTTGTACTTGGGTCTGGAAGGATAGAAGAACCCGTAAAAGTTGCTGCACTTTACTTTTCTAAATCTGCGCGTTCAAAGATAGAAGAGGCGGGAGGGAAGGCAATGACGCTAGAGGAATTGATGAAGGAAAATTCAAAGGGAACAAAAGTTAAGATAATAGGGTGATGTGAAATTAGAATAATAGATGGAAGCAATTTGGTTCTTGGAAGGGCATCGTCCTACCTTGCTAAGGAGCTCCTGACCAAGGAAGATGAAATTGTGGTAGTAAATGCAGAAAAGGCAGTTGTATCAGGAAGGAAGAGGTACACGATAGAAAGATACAAGATGGAGAGAGACGTAGGATCAGTAAGGAAGGGACCAAGGTTCCCTAAAGAGGCTGACAGGATATTCAGAAGGACAGTAAGGGGAATGCTGCCGATGAAGGACTCAAAAGGGAAGAACGCATTCAAGAAACTGAGAGTTTACATAGGAGTTCCAAAGGACTTCAAGGGGAAAGAACTGGAAAAACTTGAAGAATACCAGAATAAGCATGTTGCAAACGTTATAACCCTCTATGATATCTGCAAAGAACTGGGGTCAAAAGTGATAGTAGATGGTAATTGAGACAAGTGGAGCCAGGAAAACGGCTGTTGCAAGAGCAACAATAAGGGAAGGGAAAGGAAGAATCAGGATTAACGGAGTCCCTATAGAGATTTACCAGCCTGAACTGGCAAAACTCAAAATGATGGAGCCGGTAATGCTTGCAGGAGATAAAATTTCGAAGATAGATATATCTGTTAACATGCGGGGCGGAGGTGTAATAGGCCAGGCAGAGGCAGCCAGGACCGCCATCTCTAGGGCACTTGTAGACTTCTTCAAGGACCAGGACCTAGAAAAGACGTTCAAGGAGTACGACAGAGCATTGCTAGTAAACGATGTAAGAAAGAAACTGCCAAAGAAGCCCGGAGGAACAGGGGCAAGAAAGAAGAAACAGAAGTCTTACAGGTGAAAAAATGATTATACCAGTTAGATGTTTCAGCTGCGGAAGGGTCATAGGATCTGACTATGTTCGCTTTACGAACAAGGTTGAAGAGATCAGAAAATCCAAGAACAGGGAAGCAACTTCTGAAGAAATATCAGAAATTCTTGACAATCTCAACGTCACGCGGTACTGCTGCAGAAGAATGATCCTCTCAAACGCTGAGCTGCTTGAGGAAATATTGCCCTTTGATTAGGGGGACCGTAGGGTAGATTGGACCATCCTACCAGCTTGGGGTGTTGGTGACCCGAGTTCAAATCTCGGCGGTCCCACTCGTACTTCTAGTTGTACTCACTTATTGACCTCTCTTTAATCTACCTAAGATTTTGAGCTAATAGCATTTCATTTTTCTTCACTTCATCTGCGGTGATATTTGAAAGATAACCAAAGCAGAACTGTTCCTCTACACTTCTTCCCCTTCTTCGAGTACAACCTTTATTCCCTTTTTAATTGAGTAGTAAACAGCACCGAATACGAGGTATATTACCATCACCACGACCGCGATTATGACATATATGTTCACTGACAGGAAAGACCCGTAGAGCGCGAAAAGGTAAATGACAAGAGCTATTCCAGGTACGACCACATAGGTCCACCTAAGGTCCTTCAGTTTCCTGAAATAGAATGGAAGGGACGTATTCAACATTATGTGCTCTATTATCGTTCCTGCCCCCGTCCATATTCCCGTCACTAGGAATCCATTGAATGGCCCGAACGCCCAGCCGGTTATTGTGAAAATCACTATGCCAATGAGGGTGTTGTATATGAGTGCTATGTGCGGGCTCTTGTGCTTCCTGTGAGTATTTGACAACGATGTCGGAAGCATTCCATCTTTTGACATTGTATACATATCCCTCGAGCCTGCATTTATTATGGCGAGAGTATCAACGAATCCACTGTTTACAAGGAATATGAACATGATCACTGCCAGTACTATGCCACCATCCCTGAGCGTCAAGATTAGCCCGGGAAGGAAATTGCTGAAATAAGTCGACATGTTTGCTGGTCCCCATCCAACTGTCATCACATAACTCATAAAAAGGAAAAAAGCACCTAGTACTATGATAGTGACTATGACGCCTCTCCTTATGTTAAAGTGCGCGGCCCTAGCCTCAGAGCCAAGGAAGGTCATTGATCCCCATCCCGCGAGGGATGTAAATGAGAAAACAAGGCCCAGCGCAACTCCGGTCCATCCCGTCGGTGAATATTTCGTCGTAAATACTGCGCCATTAAGGGGATGAGACGTATGCGAAAGTATAAAGAATGCAGCAACCAGGAGGATTATCATTTCGATAGTCCCAGTATAGACACTGTACCTCAATGAATTTTTAATTCCAGAGTACGCAAGACCAAATGCTGCCAGGGCGACTAAAAGGCCTATTGGGTACCAAGACCAACTTGGAAGTGGTATACCCAATACACCGAACCCAACTTGAGTAGCAAGTGCGGTCTCGAAGTAGATAAATGGAGTGGCCCCTATTACGGTATAGAGCATGTATACCCATCCTCCAAATGCACCAACCTTTGGCCCGAACCCCCTCTCTACGTACCTGTAATAGCCACCACTTGAGGCTACCTTCCTTGAGAAAACATATATCACAAATCCTGCGGAAAGCACTGCGAAGAGTGCTAGTATGTAAGTTAAAGGTAGAGCCCCGTAAGCAAATGCTGCCGCACCCGTCATCGTTGCCGTGACTGCAATCGCAGGCGCGGTAAACGAAATTGATTGAAAAATTAGTTCCAAAAAGCCAACTGCATTTTTCTTGAGCTGCTTGTTTTCAGAAACCATTTTCGATGATATGATCGAAAGCATATATTAATCTTTCTTAGTTTTATATATCATGTGAATTGTCTAGTTGACTAATTTTTATTACAGACTTAGTAAAAGGAGAAGTGGATAGATGATCCCTTGTGGAGAAGGTGGCCAATTAAAGACAAGAAAAAATGGGACAGGAACTGAAGAAACTTTTTTATTAATTCATATTCCAATCAAATAGAATAATGAAATTGTAGCAGTAACTATCAACAGAAGAGAAGTTTCGGTAATGCCAATTGTTCTTAACCCCCTTGCCCTAAATGCTATCGGTATCCTAAGGAGTGAAACGGAAAAGACCAGAAACAGTGGATTCAAGACAGCGAGTGCAACTGGTACTATGTCATATAGCAAGAGAATTCTTTTCCTTGATAGCACTGCGTTCACTGTGAATTCAGACCCGACCATGAACACGAACATCGAGACAAGCAAATAGATTTCCTTTAACCCAGATATTTGCGCTGTTTCAGTGAAAAGAATGATAAAGGCAAGCATTCCAAGGACCGTCCCTATGTAGTTCAGTCTTCTGGAGGCCAGATAAAGTCTTAATGCATAATCTAGCAGGAAAATTATGTAGGGGATTATCAGGAGTATATTGATGTAAATGGAGTATATCGAAATTAAAAAGATGATAACCAACCAGACCAAATCATTTCTCGATTTCCATACTTTTTTAAATGGAACATCATATAAGAATAGCCCCATCCATATCGGTACCCAGAAGAGAATGGAATAGATGTCCCTCCTAGTAGCAATTGCAATGGATATTGAGAAGATACCTAGTATTATGGATGTTATGACGTTACCATGCTCGACTGGCTTCTTCACATTCGGGAATGCAGTTGTCTTAGTTAAGATTTGGTCATTTCCAGTGAGGTGAGCATTGAGTTTAGAAGGAACTTAAACTACATTGAGTTGCTCTTGAACCTTCTGTTCTGGATGTTGCTTTTACCTTTACAGTTTTTCATCTCTCTACAGGTAACCATAAATGAAGACCTGTCAAAGCTACGAGAAATTAACTGCTTCGAACAACTCCCGAGTTGAGGCACTTTCGAATCTCTTTCCCATTTCCACTATCATTTTTACCTTTTCTTCGTCACCTATAAGTCTTCTTCCTTTGTTTTCCAGGTCTTTCCAGTCGTACGGATTCCTGAAGTGACCTTTTGGGACAGTCACCTCTTTCTCATACTCCGACGAATCTGTATTTACACTGATCTTCACTGGGAGATATTCTGGATACATTGAGTCGAACTCCTTCGTGACCTCAAATTTAGTCGAATCTATTACATCAAGTATCTTTTTATCGTTCAGGTATCTTGGCTCAAATGATGATGGGTCCGGTGCCCCATAAAGGAGGGTATAGGCTATCATATATGGAAGGCTGTGATCTGCTGTTTCCTTTGTCTTAGGCCTGAGCTTCTCCGGGTCCTTCACTATTATCTTGTGCGCAACTGAAAAAGTGTCAACCTTCACGCTTTTGATCTTTTCACCATTCATTTGGTCTTTAATCGACAGAGCCGCCTCTATTGCACTCATAGCATGATATTCAACAGGAAAATTCTTTATCATCGTTCTTACGACCCTGTTCTTTTCTAAATCAATATCAATTTT
>JAJYRY010000173.1 GCA_021793855.1 Thermoplasmata archaeon | reverse complement strand
GTAAGTGATTGACGTTTGAACACTGTCCTCTTCGGCGCAATATAAAATTTGGTTGTGGTCCAAAGTATTAAGTATCGGCGGCTTAATTTCATTTCGAGGAGTTTATATATGGCTGATACTAACTTAGCAGCAAAAACTGATGAACTACCTGAAAAGCATGAATATAAAAAAGAACTCAACTTCTGGCACATAGTTTTCCTTACAGTAGGTGCAATTTTTGGATCTGCGGTCGCATTTGTACCCGTATATGTTCTTGCTTATGGTGGTCCGGCCGGACTTATTGCTTGGCCTATTGCTTTTCTACTGATTCTTCCTATTGCGTTTCTGTATGTGGAACTTGGAACCATGTGGCCTAGAGCCGGTGGAATTGCCTATTATCCTGCCAGGAGTCACGGAAGCGTCGTGGGACTGCTTAATGGATGGAGTACTTTTATAGGCTATACTCTAGCACTTCCCACTGAAGTTGCAGTCATAGTTGAATATCTGGGTCTCTACTACGCACCCTTGTATTCGGGGGGGTTAATAACGCCTCTTGGAATTATTTTGGGTATCGTAATCTTGCTCCTGATATTCATCGTGGAAGTGAGACATGTTAAAATCATTGGAAACGTGAACAATGGTTTTACAATAGCAAAAGTGCTGCTGATGGTCATAATTGCGTTGGCTTTGATAAGTTTCTTCAACTCGAAGAATCTGACAATTTACGGAGGGTTTGCTCCATTTGGGTTCCCAGGAGTATTTCTAGCAATATCCGCCACCATATTTGCCTACGCGGGATTCAGACAACCAGTCGATTATGCCGAAGAAATCAAGAATCCTGGAAAGGTTCTACCCAAAGCGATAGGAATATCTCTGGTTATAGTGATGGTTTTGTACATTCTGGAATCTCTTGCCTTTCTTGGTACGATCAACTGGGGCAAACTGAGCATGAGCTCAGGGAACTGGGCTGGTCTCTTCGCACTATCCTCTCCTTACAGCAGTGCTTCCATTAATGTGGGGCTTGTTGGATTCGCTATCTTGGCAGTAATAGTGATAGTTATTGCGTCATTCAGCGATGGAATCGTCTACTGGGGAGGCGCTGCAAGAGTCGGGAATACGATGTCCAGATACAACAGATACTTCCCGAACTTCTTCTCCGTTCTGAGCAAGAGAGGTATCCCATTCAACTCCGTGGTGGTCGTTTTTGGAATTGCAATCTTCTACTTGATACTCCTTCCGTCTTTCTCTTCATTGATAGGGGTGTTCATAGATGCAGTGGTTATTTCTTACGCACAATCGGCCATCAGCCTCTCAATATTCAGGAAGAAATTCCCAAACGAAAACAGGCCTTACAAGTTGCCTGCCTATAAGATAACAGCGCCTTTGGCTTACGTGATTGCCGGTCTTCTCGTCTACTGGTCTGGATTCCATGCGATTTCCATAGCTATACCTTCCGTCTTTGTTGGCCTCCTCTTCTTGATTCTCGCAAGGAAAAAGAACAATTTTGGGATGCAGGATCTGAAAGCTGGAATCTGGCTTCCCGTTTACCTTCTTTCTGTAGTAGCTATCTCCTATCTTGGAAGTACGTATTTCGGCGGAGCGAACTATATCGTTTTTCCATACGACATTTTGGTGTTCATGATTGATACCCTAGTCTTCTATTACATAGGTTTCTACTCTGGGATGGGGTTCAAGGGAAAGGGAGTTGTGGACGCGCCAGATTAAAATTATTTTCTTTTAATTTTTTTAATTTTTTATTGAAAACCGCGATAGGCTTAGATGAGCAAGGATTAGGATCAAGGGAGTTTTCAAGATTACCATGGATTGATGGGAAAATAAATTAGAAAAAAATTATGTAATTATGTCTTCTGAAATTTAAGACTGTTCTTGCCTCATTCAATGTCAATCGCTATAACTCTTGACATAGATCCGCTAGCATCCTTCAGCTTCAATGGAAGGGCTACAATGAGATATTGTTTCTCTTCCTGCAGCTGATCCAAGCCAATCATATCCTCAATGAATGTTATTCCATATTTCTCCAATCCTTTGTGGACGGGAAATTCTGTATGGGATGCTGGTTCTATCCCCAGCGTATCAATTCCAATGAGTTTGATTCCTTTTTCTCCGAAAAAGTCAACTGTGTCATTTGCCAGTCCAGGAAATTTATATTGCCATTCCTGAGTTTTCCCCCTTTTCTTGTCCCAGTTAGTGTTTATCAAAATGGCCTTATTGTTGTATTTTTCTTTCCATATTTTTTTTAAAGAACCGAGACGTATCTCTTCATTATTAACTTCTGGCCTGATACAGTAGCCTTCTTGCACCAGATATTTTAGATCAATCTTGTCAACTGAAGTGCCTCCCCTGAACATGTGAAGCGGTGCGTCTAGGTGCGTTCCCGTATGGGTGGAGGAAGAATAAATTTCTTCCTTGTATCCATCTTTATCGAAGGTTTGTTCCTCCCTAAGAACTATCTCTGGGTTTGTTGGCCAAGTGGCCATTCCTGGTTCAACAGTTACCGATAAATCATAAATCCTGTTAAGTCTCATGATGCTACGA
>JAJYRY010000172.1 GCA_021793855.1 Thermoplasmata archaeon | reverse complement strand
TTAACGCTTAGAACAAGAAAGAAGAGTCTATAATAAAAAAATGAAAAAAATTAATGGGCCTTTAGGCCCAACTTGCTTACGTTTCTATGGTAGCCTGCCGCATATGATGCATATATGTAACTTATTGCCGCAATCACTGCCGTTGTAACTGCAAGATACAGGAACATGTTGTGTCCGCCTGCAAGAACGACCACTGCGTACACCATTGCCAGTCCAGCACCTAGATAGATGAATGGTATTACCCTAACAACCTTGTTGGGTGAGTTGGACAGAAGCAGGTATGAAGCCAAAGAGTATGCAAGGAATGCAAAAGATGTGTAAAGCACTGCTTGTAGTATTGCATGAGTTACCTGGAAGACGTAGACTACCAAGAGAATCGAAGCAAGGAATCCGAAGAGACCGGAAACCAGTCTAAATACTTTCTTCTCCATTTCTACATCACCGAGTCTATTTCTGCATCCAATCCCTTTGCTCCACTCATGGAAACTCCTTTATTGGAGCTAAGGAAATAAGGAGAGTTAACGCCTGTGAGTACTACGAGAACTTTGAATTCCCCTGCAAGGGTGGGATCTACAGATGCTCCCCAGACGATCCTTGCCATGGGGTTAACTTTCTCTTGGACCATTCTAACTGCCGTCTCTGCCTGGGAAACTGTCATGTCCTCCCCGCCTACTATCCTGACCAATGCGCCTCTTGTCGTCGATATATCAGCCTCAATCAATGGAGATGTTATGGCTTCAGTGACTGCCTCTTCTACCGATGCCTTGCCGCCCGTGCTTTCACCTATGCCTATCATTGCAACACCACCTTCTTTCATGACTGTCTGAATATCCGAATAATCAAGATTTACCAGGCCAGGTTTCGTAATTATTTCCGTTAGTCCCTTGAGGGATTCCATCAGTATTTCATCAGCAACCTTGAACGCTTGGTCAAGAGGCAGCCTCGGTACAATTTCGAGGAGTTTGTCGTTAGGGATCACTATTGTGGTATCCGAAGTTTTTCTCAATTTTTCTATGCCATAAATTGCGTTGTCCATTCTGACTCTTCCCTCTGCAGAGAACGGAAGGGTCACTATGCTTATGACAAGGGATTTCTGCTGTTTTGCAGCTTCTGCAACAACGTGTGCCACCCCTGTACCTGTTCCTCCACCCATTCCGGATGTAATGAAGACTATTTCCGAGTTGCCGAGGGATGATTGAATGTCTCCATAATCTTCACGTGCAGCTTCTTCCCCAACTTGTGGGATTGCTCCGGCTCCAAGACCCCTTGTTGTTCTCTTCCCGACAAGTATCTTTCTGTTGGCCTGAACAGTGAGCAGGTGAGGTGCGTCAGTGTTCATTGCAATCAATTCAGCCCCAAAAATGCCGGATTTTGCACATCTGTTTATTGTGTTTGTTCCAGCCCCGCCGCAACCCACAATTTTGATGTTCACCTTCATCGATTCCACTAGTTTTGCAAGTTCTTCATCATCAGGAGAGGCAAAGTTCCTCTGATTTTGAATGAAATTATCGTTTGGCATAATCATACGTATGTCAGACGCCATATTTATAGTTTTCTTAATAAACCCTGAATTTATCGCTTTTCCAAGTCGTCTGACCCATAAAACAAACTTTGCAAGAATGAATAAATATTCTCCATGCCATCTTCAGATTCTGATGAGGTGAAAACGCTTTCACCAAGTATGTTGAGACTTTCGCTTCCTCCGAGTATTGCCTCTGATAGCTGCAGGTTTAGCTTGGCCGATTTAGCCCTTAAGTCCTCAAGAATTTCGTTCTTGTTCCTGTCCCACCTTTCAATATTATGTCTTTCAACAGGTTCTAGGAGGTCCGATTTAGAAACTATTCCCAGGAATGGGATGTAGAATCTAGTCATCACGCTCATTGCTAGGAATTTCGACGACACGTATGATTCAGGATTCTTCATCAATACCGAGTCAAACAGGTATATGAGTGCGTTGCTCTCTTCGCCAAGCGCGGTCACGAGTTGTGTTGACGATCCTCTGAAAGCAAAAAGTTCCAGTTGGCCGGGGGTGTCGATTAGTGTGTAGTCGGAGTCGTAAGAATCTATCAGTTCCTTAACCCTTTCCACCTCCTGAACCATGAGGTCCGCTGCGACGACCTGTGCGCCGTTTGGACCCAAATTATAGTTCTGCATCACGCTTTCTAATGATATGTTCTCCCTTATGTCTATATCCGGGGTGTAAGGTAGGAACTCTGCGCCCGGATCTAAATTCACGGTAATGGCATCGTAGCTCATGTTTTCAAGCCATTCTTTGAACGAACTTACCAGCGTTGACTTTCCAGAACCAGCAGTGCCCACAAAGTATACCCTAGGTATCATCGAAATCCTCCAGTGTTTTGAAATTTACAGTATTTTCTCTTACCTCGAAGATAGAGTTCACGGATTCCCTCATAATCTTGATTCTCTGACGGACGTAATTGCTTACATCATACTTGTTCGTAATGTTATAGCTCGTCTCAAGGTATTTGGTGATGTTCCCCTTGTGGACCGTTCCGATGAGTTGAGTCCCGCACTTTCTGCACTTTCCTGTT
>JAJYRY010000171.1 GCA_021793855.1 Thermoplasmata archaeon | reverse complement strand
TGGTAGGTCGATTAATATTACCAGGTGAATTCATAGGCACGGAAGAGGAGTTTATTGCGGGACAGGGCACCTTCGAAGAAAACGGTAGAGTGTATTCTTCCAACCTCGGAAACGTGGAGGTAGGTGCTGACTACAAGGTAAAGGTAAGGGGCAGGAGGGAAGAAATTGTGGTGCGATCCGGAGACGAGATAATAGGAGTCGTCACGGAGATAAACGAGCCCCTAGTGGTCGTAGCAGGAGAATACCTCATACGTGAAGGGAAAGTTTATCAGATCAAAGCGAGAGCACTCGTTCACGCCAGCAGAATCACAGGACATTACCTCGATCAGTGTTCGAAAGTGGTGAAGGCAAGGGATGTCGTCAGGGGGAAGGTCGTTTCAACAAGGGGAAAGATCGATCTCACAATGGAACCTCCAGACGAGGGAGTTATCTACGCCTATTGCTCGCACTGCAGGAAACCTCTGCAAAGGATTAATAGCGGTCTCTATTGTACCTACTGTCAGAAGAACGAGATCAGAAAGGTCTCGAAGAAATATGGAGAACTCTCCGAAGGAGTCACGAAGAATGAAGATTGAAAGGCAAGAAAATAATGCGAGCGTCGAGAAGCTCGACGTGGAGGTCAAACATCTCAGGAAGGAAGTTGAGAATATGAAGGTCATTTTGAGAGGGCTCCTCCAAGTAGTAATGGAGAATGAAGAGGAAGACGATTACTACGAATATACCTAGGTGAAATAGATGGCAATTCCGATGGCTGTTATGCAGAGTTTGATGCAAAAACCAATATCGCTGTTGTTGAAGGACAATACGGTACTGGAAGGCGTTCTGGAGAGTTACGACGATTACATGAACATAGTTATTTCCAACACCGAAGAGATAACCGAGACAAACAAGAGAAAACTAGGCACCGTAATTTTGAGAGGAAGCAACGTAGTCCGGATTTCTGGCAAATAGTAAAGAATATTCCCATAGCAGAAATTTATTCTTTCGTAGGAAGCAGCAATAGTCATAGAACTATTTTATTCGAGAACAAAATCCCCAATCAAGGTAACCAATGCTCGTTTTGGGTATAGAAAGCACTGCTCATACTGCATCCGTTGGTCTGGTAGAAGATGGCCAAATAAAGGGATTCAGGTCGGACTCGTATAGCCCTTTAAACGGCGGCATTAACCCACGGGACGCCGCAGAACATCATAGATCCGTATTTCACACCTTGTTGACAGATTTATTGAACGAGCAAGGGACGGATGTCGGCGAGGTAGAGAAGATTGCATTCAGCATCGGTCCAGGACTGGGACCAGCACTGAAGACCGGCGTAGAGCTTGCAAGATACTTGTCTGTAAGGTACTCGAAGGTTCTAGTACCGGTGAACCACGGAGTTGGCCATATTGAGATATCGAGAAGATTTTCCAACTTTGAGAATCCTCTGTTTCTCTATGTCTCTGGTGGCAACACACAACTGGTGACGATTGGAGACAAAAACTATTCGGTTCTCGGAGAAACGCTCGATATCGGAGTTGGAAACTTCCTGGATAAGCTGGCAAGGGACCTTGGCATTCCTTTTCCCGGTGCACCTGTTCTTGAAAAGTTGGCAAGAGATGGCGATAAGGTTCTTGACTGCCCCTATTCGGTGAGAGGGATGGACGTTTCATATTCGGGGCTCTACACCTTTCTAAAAAACAAGATTCCAACCGAAAGGAGCGAAGATATAGCTTTCAATGCGCAGGAGTATGCATTCACTGCTCTTGCTGAAATCGTTGAGAGAGGGATGGCTCATTTCGGTCTCACTGAGTTCAGCATCACGGGTGGAGTCGCAAGGAATAGGAGATTGAGGGAGCTGCTTGAAGGAATGGCCAAAATGCGTGGCTACAGATATTACTTTCCGGAAGACAAACTTCTTTCAGACAATGGAGCCATGATCGCACTCGCGGGCTATATGAGTGATCTCACCACGGACGAGAGTGTGGAATTCCAGCAAATGGACAGAGTTGATTCTCGAAAGAGCAACTGGATTGGAACCAGAAAGCTGACTCCAAAGTCAATGGTAGGAGGGGAGAGCGTTGTTGAGCAATCCGTGTTTCAGGGTATGAACTGTGTGGTGAAAAGAAGAAGGGGAGGGGAGTACCGCAACTCTAAGATAAACGAATTCATAAACGGCCAGAGAATCAAACGGGAGGTAAGAATCCTACACTCTTTGAAAGCTGTTAGGATACCTTGCCCAGAGGCGCTTTACGTGAATCTTAAAGATTCTACCATAATCTTTAACAAATTGGAGGGGAAAGTCCTGAGTCAGCTCACTTCAGAGATTAATTTTGATGAAGTGGTAGAAAAGGTCGGAAGGTACGTGGCGGTCATGCACGACAAAGGAATCAGTCACGGTGACCTAAACCTGGGAAACATACTTGTAGGAGACGAAGTGTATCTCATTGACCCGTCCATGGGCGAACTCGGCTCAGAACTGGAACCACTAGGAGTGGATATCCACTTGATGAAGGAGTCGTTGAAAGCCCTCGGTAAGGAGAAGTCATACACTTCCTTCCTGAGAGGGTACAAGGAGAGCAGCAGA
>JAJYRY010000170.1 GCA_021793855.1 Thermoplasmata archaeon | reverse complement strand
GCATTCTCTATTCTTTCGAAGTCAATGAGTTATGCAAAATCATGGGTGCTAAAATTTCTTCCAGCGGAGATTCAAAAAGAGATTCTAAAATTACTCAATGGATAATGCCACGTGTCACTAACTATAACTGAAAGAAGAGCTGACAAGAATTGATACGGAGTACGAAGAAAGTGAAGCGATGATCGATGAGAGCCTGAAACCATCAAGGCATTCTGCAGATTTGCTATATTTCGCGAGAACAATTCTGTCAAGACTCAGAGCTAAAGAGCAACATATTAGCGATAGTATCGAATCAACAGGTTGATCAATAAATGGTCAAGTTGGAAGAAAATTCAGCTCTAGTTGTCATAGATGTGCAAAAAGTCTGGTCAGAGCCAATCTTTGGAAAAAGGAACAATCCGAATGCAGAAAAGGTGATATCTCGATTGTTAGGAAAATTCAGGGAGAGTGGAAGAACGATCATTCATGTAAGGCATGATTCTTTGAACCCTGACTCACTCTTCAAGCAAGGGAAACCAACGTTCGATTTCAAGGATGAGGTATTACCATTGCATAATGAGAAAGTTATAACGAAGCACGTGAATAGCGCATTTATCGGAACAGATCTTGAAAGTCACCTCCGGAAAATGGGCAACCCTCAGGTATTTTACGTCGGGTTGGTGACAGATCACTGTGTAAGCACCACTGTCCGGATGTCTGGAAATTTGGGATTCAGGAGTTATGTCATTGAAGATGCATGTGCTACATATGACAGGACGGATTTAAAGGGTAACGTCATTCCTGCAGAAGAGGTACACAGGATAAATCTTGCTTCAATAGATGGCGAGTTTGCGGAAGTCATAGAATCCAGCGTACTGATTTTATGACTAGTCCCCTCTCAACATCCACCGAGCTGCAAACTTGTCAGAGTGCGTGCTTTAATTGAAATATCTGGGACCTTTGCAACTTCGATTACTACCCCAGTCAATGCTTGAGGAATTCTAGAGTCTCTAAGCAATCGCTTTTGAACAGCAGATATGGTGAGAATTTGTCAACGCTTACCAAGATGAAGACCGTAAACAACTAATCGAATTGAAGCTCTACCATACGCAACAAACTCAAAATTTTCCGATAACTCACAGTGGACTGGAGGGAAACTGGGCGTCTGATCCGGTTGAGGAACAGGAACTGATACTTTTCTTTGGGGAGGTGGTGGAATGATGGGCATTATCCAGATTGACCTTTGGAATGAGCAACTACAGGCACGGAGCTACCAACTGTACCCCTGTCACATACTCTCCAGAAGCCGGATGGATAAATCTGTCCGTAGAGCTACCTAAAACTGCATACACAATTCCCCCGGTTTCAAATGGCAGATGCCCAGCTTTGAAACTGCCGAAGTTGGTACTGTTCACTCCTGATATCATACGATTGCCAATTCCCATCGGGGAAACTATCACACTGTGTACTACGTCTGATATAATATTCATGTTTCGATGCCTTTGAGAGATAGGGGTTTCGGTATGGATACAACCTCTGTCATCTGTCATAATAGACGCAGACTTACCCGAATATTGTGGCGAAATTACCCTCACACGGGCAAGACTCCTATTGACAACAGTGCGACTAATATCTCCTCGACTCTCGCCGCACATCTCAGCGTTGTCAGTGCCACCACAATCACTCTGGTCACAACTAGGACTACCAGAAGCATTACATTATTGAGACTATCAAATCGTGTGCAGTTGCCATGTAACAGGATTTCGAGATTACTAGAATAGAGGGAGCCCTTTTTAACAGTTCAGAATTTTGTGAGAATATGAATTTGCAATTCGATTCATACAGAGGATTGAAAATACTCATATCTTAATATTTATATATCACAATGTAATACTTTTAAGTGCTTGGAACAGAAGAACCTAAATGTTCCGGGTGTTTGAACTATGAAGGAGATTAATGGATCGTGCAAGCTTGAAAAAGTAGGGCAAGTAGATATTGAGAATTTTCAGAAATTGGAGGAGATGCTAAGCATCTTATCCAACAAGACTAGGTTAGCCATACTTTCGGTTGCCCTAGAGCACAAGAGCGTATGTGCCTGTGAATTGCAGCCCGCTCTTGGATTGGAACAACCGACAGTAACAACTCACCTTCAGAAGCTATATGTGGCGGGAATTCTTGAAAAGAAGAATGAATGGAGATATACCTTCTACTCAATCAAGAATGATTATCGCAGTTTCATAAAGAGAGTTATAGAGAAACAAATGACTGCCCCTTTTCCCGATCTCGGAAAGGATACAATCAAACAGAGATGACGTAAACGACTTACAAAGTAGAGAAGAACTCGCCTGGAAGCAAATCGCCCAAGGATAAAGTAAGCAGAATTGCAGATCACGTTAGAAGGTATCTCATATTCTATACATTCGTTTCAGTGTTGTCAGGGCTGGTGATAGGTCATTATTCCGGTGGTCTTCTTGCATCTGCCAAGAGCCTCATCTCAGACCTTGTAATAATCTTGGCGATCTTGACGATATATCCGTCTATGATACAGATGAAGACAGATGGCTTGTTAAGTCACATAAAATCATACA
>JAJYRY010000169.1 GCA_021793855.1 Thermoplasmata archaeon | reverse complement strand
ACATTGATTATGCAGTTGGTCTGGTTAAAGCAAATGCTCTAGCCGTTCATTTCAATTTTGTTCAGGAACTTTCTCAGCCAGAAGGCGACAGGAACTCCAAGGGAATCAAGAGGAGGGTGGGAGAGCTGTCGAAGAAATACAAGGTTATACCGAAGGAGACGGGGGCAGGCTTCTCTATGCAGGATGCCATGGAATTCAAGCAGCTTGGTGTAGCGGCAATAGACGTGGGCGGTAGGTCAGGAACATCCTTCGCAGCAGTTGAATCCGTAAGGAGCAGGAACAGGGAAGATTCAGTGAAGGAGCAAATTGGCAGAACTTTCTGGAATTGGGGAATTCCATCACCAATCAGCCTTGTACTTGCAAATGTTGAACTGCCGCTCATAGCATCAGGAGGAGTAAGAACCGGCCTGGACGTTTTCAGGGGGATCGCAATGGGAGCAACGCTGGGAGGATTGGCTTCAACATTCCTCAAGGCCGCCCTCCAGTCCGACAAGGAAGTATCAAAACTGATCTCACAGCTAGAAACTGAATTGAAGAGCGCGATGCTTTTGACAGGTTGCTCGAAACTCAGCGATGTGAAAAAGGTCCGGAGAATCTACAGGGGTCGACTGATTGAATGGATGAATCAGATCTGACCTGTCCCGCTTGCTCATCAAAGGACCTGGAGCGGGGGACAACTGAGATAGATGTCCCCCACTTCGGGAATGTTGTAGTATATTACTTGAGGTGCAGGAGCTGCGGATACAGGATCAACGACTTTGGGTTCCACGGCAATTTCCCGAAAGAGGACAAGGTAGAGATAAAGGAGAAGAAGGACCTGGAGATAAAGATAGTGAGAGGGAGCGGAGGGACTGTCATCATTCCTGAATTGGGACTGGAACTCTTCCCGGGGCCACTAGCCGAGTCGTTCATAACAAATGTGGAGGGTCTCCTGAATAGGTTCCTCCAGCTGATGCCCCTCTTTGAGGATAAGACAAAGGTAGATGAGATTGAATCGAGAATAAACGATGCAATTGAAGGCAGGCTGAAATTTTCAATTTCAATCAGCGATCCGTCTGGCGTATCCCATTTCATGAGGGATTGACAATCCTGTAACTGGTGATCTTAAGGTTCTTCTGGATACCCCTATCTATAATTTCCGATCCAGTAATCTCTATGCTCTTCGATGCGAATGGGGAGCCGGTAACCAGGGTTTCGTATTCCCCTCCCTCCCCTACGATTGAAATTCCAAACTTCCTTTTGACTGCCTTCAGCCTCTCCAGAGATTTCTCTGTTATTGGCATGCCCAGGAAGTCCTCCCCCAGGCCTTCAGCTGCCACTGAAACGAAAATGCCCCTTGAGCCGGAGGAAATGAAGTCGCGAATTATTGATTCCTGGTCTTTCCTCCATAGGGGGAAGAATGTCTTTAGTCCATATTCCTGGCAGATCTCCTCAAGCCTTGTTTTCTGAAACTCTGATTCCACTGCACCCGCTACAAGGAAGTATCCTTGGAACTTTGATAACGTTTCCTGAAAACTGGATTCGTCTATGAGGGAGTTCCTTATCCCCATGATATCAGATAGCTTGCTTCCTAGTTCCACATTCGGGAAGTGGAACATGAACGAATCTTGTTCAGCCTTGACGGTAATCGTTCTCTCAACATCCATGCCTATTGATAATGCTATGAGGAGGCTAAGGAAAGAATCCTTCCCTCCTGACAGCAGGGAGACGGCCTTCATATCCTGTTCTTGTTGCTTGAAACTGTTACACCCATTTTCTCCAAGAACCTGATTATTTCGTTGAAGTTGTTCTCGTTGCTACCCACAATTTCAGGCGGAACTATTCCCTTTTCCTTGATTGCACCTTTGAGCATCAACCTGGTTATGGCTGCATTTGTGAAGCCTGTGGTCCTTGTCATTGCCGTAAAACCAGTCTTCTCGTCCTCCTTGTCAAAGACCGTATAAACAATCTCCTCTTTCCCACTTGCTGGCGTGACACGGATCTCCATGTAAAGGATGTCCCTTACATCAGGGAAGCTAAGATTCTTCAGGAAGAGGGAGGCAAGCAGTTCCTTTGGAACAACTTTTACACCGTTAACGTCGGTCGTTGTTTCATCCAGCAGCCCAAGATCCTTGAGGAAATTCATCTTCTCAATGTGACCCCTGTATCTTACTGTCTTCTCCACCATGTTGGTCGCCTTGATGTTCCTGAGCAGAGACCTTAGACCGTTCGTATAGAACGCCTCAAGTGAACCGAGTCCATTGACGAAGAAATACTCCAACCCTTCTCCCGGTTCTGTTTCGGTGATCTTCCCGTTCTTCAGGATCTTCACCTTCCTTGTGAATTCATCCAGGGTATCTATCGGAGAAAAGACAACCTTGTACCCTATTGGTGGAATGTCCCTCTCAGGAAGACCACCTACCTTGATATCAACGTTTTCGAGTTGGGAATAGTCAGCTGCTATTCTTCCAACAATCACGTTTGATAATCCAGGCGCTATGCCTGCATCAGGAACTACTGTTATGCCCGATTGCGACGCATCCTTTTCTAGAGCATAGAAATCTTCCTCCATGAAGCTATTATCCACCAGATCAA
>JAJYRY010000168.1 GCA_021793855.1 Thermoplasmata archaeon | reverse complement strand
ATTTCTCCAATTATGGGTCTATGCATGAACATCCTTACTTCACCCAGCTTGGAAAGCCATACATGACCGTTATCCATTATCCTGAATCCTGATTGCGGATATGTGATGGAATTGTACCTGTCTCTGGATTTGAATCTGGGAAACCCCGCCTTTATGTTTTTACCGTTATTTTTCTCCTCCGTCCTTCTGAAGAAGTTGCCGTACGCCTTATCCAATCTCCTTGCAACGTCCTGAAGAACCTGAGAGTGGATACTGCGGTATTCAGGAAATGCATTCTTTATTTCAGGTATTTCGTCCTGCTGTGAGTTGTATTTCACTCTCTTCCCCGATCTGTAAGCATATATCCTCTGCTGTAACATTGCGTTGTACAGTTCACGGCACAGATCAAGCGTACTGTTCAGGGCAGCGACCTGCAAATCTGTGGGATATATCCTGAACCTATAGGTCCTCATTGCGTTTTATCTCCTGCGAATCCACATATTTCTTCAAAACATCAAGGGTAACCTGCCCGGAGGTTGCAAGAAAGTATGAGGGTGACCAGAACTTTCCCTCCCAGAGTTCTTTCTTCACCTTAGGGAAGTTACGCTGTATTTCCCTTGATGTTATTGTCTTGACAGCGTTGATGAATTGTGGTATATTGAGACGTGGTGAAGCTTTGAAAAGCATGTGGAAGTGATCCTTGTCGCATTCTATGTCCAGTATGTTCACATCAAAGGTATGTGCGATTTCCCTTGTCTTTGTCTTGAGAAGATCCACAATGGCATCATTGACAAATACCTTCTTCCTGTATTTCACGACCTGGATGAAGTGGTAGTATAACGAATATACAGAGTGTGCCCCCTTATCCAGTTCGTAAGACATAGTTACTGCAGTAGTTCATTCACTATAACTATTTCGCTCGCATAGTTAAAACCATTTTCCAATAGTCCTTCAGAGATATCGGACCCTTGGAAGAGTTTGCTTGGAAGTCCGGAGCTCTGTCTCCAATCTTAGGTATCTGTGTAGTCACATTCGTTTCTGCTGTCATTGAGATTTTAGCCTACCTAAAATCATAAATTTTTGTTTGCTTTATTGCAAAATCGTGACACCCTCCACTACTGAATTTTCTAATTTTCAACTCTTATTTAGACTATGATTTTCGTTAGATGTTTCCGACTTCTTTTCCCAGTTTCTAATTACTCGGTAGTAAACTACGGATCCAACGATCTGAAGGGCTCCTCCGACCAGCAATGGAGATGCAATGTATGTGTCCATCAGATAACCAGAAATGCCGGATGTTGTTTGTGAACCCCTAGTTGCTATTCCCTGAAGACTGGATGCAGTACCGTAGTCCTCATTCCCGATTCCCCGGACATTTATTGCTGTTCTCATGGGCATTCCCATGCCTGCAACTGCGCTTCTGATCGCATATAGAGAGAAGGCTATTGGAACAATTGGAGAAAGAGCCATTCCTATCAACAAAAGTCCTTGGAACAATCGGGTCACTGATGAGACTGTTATTGCCCGCACCCTTTCTGAGTTTAGATACCTTCCAGCGATGTATGAACCGAACGCAGTCGCTGCGTATGCTAGTGTGAAGACTTCTCCAATGTAAGAGATTGAGACGTGGAACCTTAGTTCGAACCAGAGTGTTAGCAGCGGGGAGAAAATACCGATCGCTGCTCCGTTTATTACGTTGGGGAACAGCACTCTCAGGAGGTATGAGAAGCTCTCAACCTTCATGATCCTGCTCGTTTTCTTCGGTCTCTTTCTCTCTTTCAAGAAAAGAAGTGAAACGAAGGAAACGAGGAGTACGAAAGAAGAGATCCCGAACAGGAAACGGAAGCTACCAGTTATCCCGAAGTACGGATTGAGATATCCGTGCACGACAAGTAGGGAACTTCCCACTATGGATGAAAGGGAAGCGATCACACTCATATTTGCAATCCTTCTCACTCTGTCGGCTTCATCAGGCCAATTGCTTGCAACAAAAGCGGTCGTTCCTGGTGAGAAGGCTCCCCTCATTCCGCCAGCAGTTCCTGTTATGCCAGTGATCACCGCAGAAATGGCGATGACATCTATGTTTGTGGATATGGTCAGTCCTGCGAGGCCAAGAAGTGGCAGTACCTCCCCGATAACGAGAGCTCTCCCATAACCGTACCTGTCTCCGAGGATACCTAGAAACAGGGAGAAAATCACGTTGAACAGAATAATTGGAAGAAAGATCAAACCGATGAATACCAGACCATATCCGAGATTGTAGAGGTAGAGGGAGAAAGCTAGCGTGACGAACATGAGAGATATGCTTCTTGCTGATCTAGAAACTAGTAGAAATTTGAACGATGAATCAACCTTCTCCTGCGATTCACTGAACACGAAAATGGACATTGCGTCTTTATATTAATAAATGAACAATCAAAGTGCTTCACATTGAAACTGTTGATGGGAATAGCAAGAAGTGGCCTAATATTTTCCGGACCTTTGAAAAGGTAGGTTCGGAGAGATAGTAATGCGAGTGCCGGGATTCGGACCCGGGTTAAAAGCTTGGGAAGCTTTTGTGCTACCGCTACACTACACTCGCGGTAGGAAAGAAAATTTTTCGAGA
>JAJYRY010000167.1 GCA_021793855.1 Thermoplasmata archaeon | reverse complement strand
TATACGGTAATTTTCGCACAAAAGTTAAATTTTCGAACTAAATAAGCCTCGCCTGAGGGTTATGATGATTGATTCGCTTACGGAATTAGAGAATAAAAGATTGGCTATTAAGAAGGACCTTGATGAAAGCAGGAAAAGAAGGGACGACCTTCGTGAAGAAATGGACAGGTTCGCAGACGAAAGGGACGCCCTGAATAATAAAGTTAAGGAACTAATAAAATCACTGAGAGAAATGAAGAGCACGAAGGACGAATTGTCCAACAAGGCTGCCGACCTGAAGGCGAAGAAGGATAAGCTCTCCTCTGAATTCAGGAAGGAGATTAACGAAAGGAGAACTCTCCGTTCATCAATACTGAGGGACAAGGGGAAACAGATTGATCTACGTAAGCTGAAAAAGGAAAGGGACGACCTGATTCGGAGACAGATGACGGGCGTTTACAACAAGAAGGAAGAGGAGGAGATAGTAAAGCGAATTAGGGGCGTAGACAAGACCGTTAAGGACTATGAGAAGGAGTCAGAGAAGATAGCGCTTGACGATGCCAGCTACAAGAAACTGGATGAAGACATAAAGACTAACAAGGAAGAGATAAAGAAACTGCAGGAAGAATACACAAACACAGTCAAGGAAGTAATAAAACTAAGGGACGCGCAGAACAAGATTTACGAGGAAATGATAGAAACTAAGGGGAAAGCGGACGAGATACACGAGAAATATCTGCAGGTTCAGGCTGAACTTTTCAAGGAAAACCAGAAACTTGACGAACTGTTCAACACGATAAGGGAATACGAGAAACTCATACTTGCCATGAAGCAGAGACAGTCCAAGGAAAAGAGGAAGGGAAAGGAGAACGAGGCCAAGGCAAAGGCAGAGGAAATTTACGAGAAATTCAAGACCGGTGTATCGCTCTCCACCGAAGACATCCTCATTCTCCAGAAGGCAGGATTCCTCTAGAGCAAATCTAAAGGGAGACGGTAGGCGTCATCCCAGCTCTTCGATATTAATTCTGAGAAGCAGGGGAAAGCTCTAAATGCAAACTTCCATCGGAGGACTTGGGAAATTGAAACCTATTACGTCCTTACTAATTGCAGCTGTTTTATTTGTTGTATCAGAGGCTTTTCTCGCCTATTATGGATACGTCAAGATATACGTAATATTTTTCATACCTGTTTTCGTTTCATCCTCAATAGTGGCCTTCCTTCCACTCCTGTTCTTCCTTCTACCAGTAATTTACTCTTTACGGTCAGCAGATGAAAGCTACAGTTACTATTTCCCCGGTAAGGAGAATCACGAAGAGAACTTGGAACGACAGAGGAATGAAACAAGATTCGGTGGTGTAGTCATGATAGGCCCCATTCCCATTGTCTTTGGAAAAGGGATCAGCGGAAAGGTCCTCATCATACTTGCAGTCATCATGCTGCTCTTAATAATCGCCTGGTTTGTCCTCTCCAAGTGAAACTACTGTTCCCTCTATCTTGCCCCCCTTTCTGAGAAGCAACCCTCCACCGATCACTGAATCAGATATTATGACGCCCTCTCCTAGAACGGAACCGAATGAAAGTATTGAATCCTCAATCTTGCTCCCGCCACCTACGGATGAGTTGTCATAGACTACGGAATTCTTGATCCGGACATTGTCCTCTATCACCGCGCCATCGTAAATTGCTACATCCTCAAGGACACAGTTCTTCCCGATCCTCACGTTCTTGCCTAGGTATATCTTGCCCTTGAGTCTTGAACCTTTTACTTTTTTGGTGGCTTTACCCGCAACGAAAACATTGGCCTTGATGAGGTCCCTTGGCCTGCCAATATCTATCCAGGTGCCTTTCATCCTGAAGCCTCCTATCCTCTTGCCACCTTGCTGAAGGGCAGGAAGCAGTTCCTTTGCGACATCCACCTGCTTCCCCTTCTCTATGTAATCAAAAATCTCCGGTTCCATGACGTAAACACCAACGTTTGCGAGATTAGAGATGGGATTGGTTTTCGGTTTCTCCTGGAATTCGAGTATCCTGCCATTCCTTACCTTTGCGACGCCATACTCCGAAGGGTCATCAACTGGAGTGAGCCCGAGTGTTACGGTATTCTTGTTCTTCCTGTGAAAATCGACGATACCCCTCACGTCCTGCTGGAATATTGTGTCCGCGTTTCCAACTATGAATGTCTCTTCTATGAACTTTTCAACCTTCTTCAGTCCACCAGCGGTCCCCAGTGGCTCCTTTTCAACTGAGAACAGGATGTTCTTCCCCCTCACGGACTTCCCTGAAAAAAGGTCTATCACTTTGTCGTACCTGTAGCTCACAGTCAGGATGTAATCGTTTGAGACCCTTGCCAGGGCCTCCATAAGATAAAATACAACAGGTTTTCCTGCAACGGGTATAAGTGATTTGGGTATATTGTCCGTAATGGGCCGGAGCCTGGTTCCCAGGCCGCCGGCCATTATTATTGATTTCACGTCTGTTCTTCAGACAGAATCTATGTTCCAGTCCAGTCCCTTCGCTCCGGCCGCCTTTGCGATTGTGCTGAGCTCTCCCTTGGCTCCAAGCATGTATGGCGACTTAACGCCCGTCAGGACAACAAGGACCCTTATTGCTCCCTTC
>JAJYRY010000166.1 GCA_021793855.1 Thermoplasmata archaeon | reverse complement strand
GAGCCTGCCGTTGATGTGGTTTTCAAACATCTATCTACTCAGTGCGAGGACTTTTGGAAGCTAGCCTGTCCTTGACAACATTTCTGATGTCGTAGAAGTGGATATTGTCATAGGGACAGGCTTCAATGCAAGACCCAGCACCAACGCACTTCTGGCTCTTGAAGTATCCATTCTTTATGAACTGTGCCGGGAGGTCGCCAAGGCCAACTTCACACGCGGTCACGCAGTCCTTGGTCGGGCACTTAAGGCACACATTAGAATCTACTGCCTTTATCTTGAATAACCCAAGTTTGCTGAAGAATCCGACAAAGGTTCCGGTGGTACACCAGCCGTATCTCCTGCAGGGGCTCATTCCGATGAACGGTATTGATATGAAGAAAATGTACCACAGCATGTTCCATATTAGTAATGAATAGAGGATAGCTGGATCGAACGGAAGGTTGATCAGATGGATCGAGATTGCAAAACTCGCTAAAGCAGACCCAAACATGAACAACCAACTACCTGCTGCTACCTTTTGGATCAATGGAGAATACTTGCTACCGATATTCTTCTTGCTCGTTCTTGATCCGTAATTTAGGGAGATCATTTCGTGACCCAAGGTTCCTCCGTACATCACCGCTGATGGACAGAGTGTTCCACAGTAGGACCTTCTTCCGAACAGTAGTGCAAGTATAGCGTAGACCACATAAGAAAGAAGCAGAGGTAGTATCAATGCCCCTCGGACAGATCCAAGCGCACCTACATTAGCCCAGAGCGGTAAGTTTCTCCACCCAAGTATGTAACTTGGCCCATAGAGAGTGTAAGTGAAATATGCGATAAGGGCAAATGAAAGATTAATCCTCTTTTCCAACCATTTGATTCTCTTCATCCTGAAGACTACCAGAGCACCCATTTCTAACCCCATCAGCAGGAGGAACATCGGTGAAGCAGCCACAATACCGACGAATGGAATAATGGACAGGTAAGCACCACCTGTGAAGTGGAATCCCACTACATCGGTGATAAGATTTGACAGCGATCCCAGTCCGTTACCACTTGTCGAGAACCAGCCGGTGGATATGTTTAGTGGAATACTCATGATCAACTCGGCGACAAATGTTCCCGAGAGCAAAAAAAATAACCAGTACCTCCTCTCAATCCATCCCTTTATCCTCTTAGTCTCTCTACCGCTGAAAACGTAGAAGAAGTAAAGTCCCATACCAAGGAGAACAGAAAGTGCATATGGGAGCCAATAAATTTCGTACTTTTGTCCGAGCGCATAAAAGAGAAAAAAGCCTACAGAATTCAGGACATAAACGACGATGGATATGTCTATCATTCTCTTCTTTTCTGAAGTTATTCCATTCTTTGAATTTGAGACCTCTTCCAGGATTAGTATCATCCCTGCGACCATTATCAGAGCATTTGCTACAAGGAATTCAACGTGAAAAGTGGAGAATAGAGCTGGCGACAGAATGTCCATCGCAGCCAGGGCAACTAGCAAATATCGAATTGTCCCTCTTATCTTGAAGAAAAGTATGGAGGCCACCATTTCGACTTCCATCGGCAACACGAAGTAAAGAGAGTTGACAGTCTGTGGGAGCGCTATTAGAATATTGGCGTTCAGTCTGAACCCCAAGAGTTTCAAGACAAAGAACGTCATCAGAATCTCATTCAATACGAAGAGTACGGGCATTAGAAGTCTATTAACATTCGCCCGAGTCTTCCAATCCATAGAGTAAAAATAGAAGAGAACAACCAGGAAAGAAATCATTGGAACCATGATGATGTTTATGGCGATTATTGAGTTCAGGAATCCATGGGGTTCACTCAAATACCAGCTAAGACCTATGAACATGCTGGCCATCATAAGCAGCACAAAATAGAACAGATACCGCACTTTTTTTGATGCTTTGCCGGTTGAAAAATAGTATTCAACGTAGATGATGATGCAAACCATCAACGCAATCGTCGAGTATGCTGCAATTTCTCCGGCAAACACTAAGTTCACGACTTAACAACCTATAAAAGATTTGTGTCTTGGAAATTCGGAGATATGGTTCAATCCATCGAGATTGAGACTAATGTATCTGTGAACACTCCTGTTCAATTTGTCAAGTTAGATGAAGGTTATGCGGATCTAGAGACGGTTCTTGACGTTGCTATAGGATTCAATGTTGAGGAGATTAATTCCTGCGATGTTCTTGGTCTCATTGAAATACCGTACTAGGAAATGCTTTGCCAGAAATGTGGGTAATATCATCATCGAGTGAACTTCACTCTTCTTCCTGTTTTCGAAGTACCCGACCACGGGGTATGGCCTGCTACAGTGAAACAATATGAGATGTTGAACAAGTTTGTGTTTCTTTGATCGATCATATAGAAGTTCATTTTTTCATTTTATTCATTTCTCGGGATGCATAGGGAGATTTATATACCATACCATGGATAGTAAGCTAATGATCACTTCATTGAAGAGAGGGAAATGAGTTGACCCACCCATGGAAATCCTCAGGTTCAAAGAGAACGATATTGTGGTCTTATGACCCCTCCCCCCTTCTGCTGCAATACCTCGAAGACATGAGGGATGCGGTAAGATACGGGGTGATGAAATCGT
>JAJYRY010000014.1 GCA_021793855.1 Thermoplasmata archaeon | reverse complement strand
GATTCATGCCACTTTTTCAAAATATGTAGTGATACAACATGGCAAAGTTAGGCTATAATAAGATGGAATAATCATTTCACATGCCTTCTCTCTTTGCCATGGGGCATATCTGGCTCACAGGAATTGAAGTGCGCCATCTTACGATTGGAACATTATAGGATTAATAATATAGAGAAGGAAGTATGTAAGGAGGCATGCCCCATGAGAAGTAAACACTCCCCTGAGGAGAAGTATCAGATTGTGATGGAGTCACTGGACCACAACACAACTCAGGCTGAGATCTGCAGAAGGCATGGGATATTCCCAACTCAACTGGCGAAATGGAAGCAGCAGTTCCCGGAGGGAGGGAAGGATGCCCTTTCACAGAACAGGAAAGGCGATGAAAGGGAGGAGGAGATCGAGAACCTCAAGAAGATCATTGGGGAGCAATCCCTCGTCATAGATGCCTTTAAAAAAAGATTACAAGGGAGGACAAGGTGATGGTGATGGATGATATCAGGTCGAAGATGAGCGTGAGAGAGGCCTCGAGGATATCCGGCATACCTCTATCCCTCTTCTATTACAGGCTCAGAAAGAGATCTGTGACAAGGTTGAACCAATTCGGTGGTTGAAGATGCCCTCAGGGTAGCATCAGAAAGACCAACCTACGGTTACAGGAGGGTATAGGCAGTGCTCAGAAACGAAGGAACTGCAATCAATCCGAAATCAGTCAGGAGGGTGCTGAGGATCAACAATCTCTCCCTTCCCTATGCCAAGCACAGGGGGAGAACAAAATCCAGGAACCTGTTCCATCCCACGGGACCCGATCAGCTGTGGGAGACCGATATCACGTACATACCCACACAGCGGGGTATGACGTATCTGATGTGCATAAAGGACAGCTTCACAAAGGAGTGGCAGGGATACAATTATTCCCGATCCTGCTTGGCCAGGGATGCAGTGATGTCCGTAGAAGATGCAGTTCTCAGATCCTTTGAAGGTGAAGCTCCTGAAGGGGTTATACTGAGGACGGACAACGGTCCACAGTACAATTCACAGCAGTTCAGGAGCTCCATGAATCTCTTGAGCATAGCGCTGGAATACATCAAGAAGCACACCCCAGAGGACAACGGTGACATTGAGTCGTTCCACAACTCAATCAAGACGGACTACATATGGCCATTCGAGTTCAGGGATTATGGTGAGGCTTCAGTTGCCATAGAGAATGCTTTCAAGGACTACAATGAGGTTAGGCCGCACTCCTCTATCGACTATCTACCGCCAAGGGAATTCAGAAGAAGGTTCCTGGAAGATCAATCATTCAGGGAAAAGTATGTGAAGAAACTGGAGGTAAAATTACATGAAATGTGACAAAAAGTGTTCCAAATTCAGCTGGTGCAGATCATAGCCTTCATTGTCTTTCTATACTCAGATGCTCATGAATTATCGTCCACTCATTGTCCGTTTTCTTCAGGACATTAGTTCCTCTTCCTCCAAATTCAGAGGCTTTTCCATCAACCGTCCCCTTGGAGACAAATTCATATACGCATACCGCACAATCCACGCCATTGATTAACCACTTCAAATGCATTATTGAATATTCTTCATCCCTAATCCTACTCCAAGTCTTCTCGAAAGCTAATTTTATGCTTTCGATCCCTGTATACGATCCATTTGAAAACCAAAAAATAGCATCATCAGACAACAAAGGTGCGACTTTGTCGAAATTTCGAGAATTGGCTGCCTTTTCATATGCTCGCATGAATTCTTCCGGCGATTTAATATCCATATTTCTCCCTGTGCTAATTCAAGGTCAGCATAAATTTGTTGTCATTTACCCTTTTGATTACTTCTATAATCTGGTTAATAGCCCTTGAAAGAGACTACCACAAAGGCTCCAAAAGGATAGGTAGGGATTCTAACTTACAGAACGAACTCCGTTCGGAGCGTTCAGAAACACAAAGAATGGCTATATTTCAGCTTCATGAAAGGCTTTTCTCAGAATTAATAGGGGAGGAGTTGAAACCAAATGCACTTACGTAATAACTATTTAACACTCAAACAGTACTGATATTAACATAATGAAGTGTGCGTTAATTAGCATAAATCCTTTCCCTGGTCTCAATATTCCCAGTTTTTCGAATACAACATCCGAAGTGATTATCTTGTTACCGTAAAAGCGACGCATGGAAAGCGCCAAAACATTTGCACTCTCTTGCTTAATAGTTCTAACACCTAGCCAAAACCCTTAGACGCTCTTTCCCTAGCTAATTTAACTCAATGATCAGTAGCAGGTATCCAAGGGGTTTATAAAAATTCTATGAAATAGTTCTTCTTTTATCAACGAACAATATTATTCATTAGTAATGAAAAGGCTTATACATTACTTTGCGATTGCATATCGTGATACTAAAAGAAACCCTGAGGCAAATTGTGATAGAACAAAGGGCTGAGCTCGGTTTCTTTGAATATGGCATAGAGCGCGAAGAACTAGGTAAAATACGATTGGGTCTACCGTATGCAATTATAATATCTGGCGTAAGAAGATCGGGTAAGAGCACGTTGTTACATCAACTTCTCAAGAAGCTCTCTAATTTCTACTATCTCAATTTTGAGGATACTAGACTTATTGATTTTGAATCAAGTGATTTTGAAAAGCTTGACGAGATCTTCCGTGAAGAGTATGGTGATTCTCAGTTCTATCTTCTAGATGAAATACAGAATGTCAAACACTGGGAGATATTTGTAAGGTCTAGATTGGACAAACGCAAGCAATTCATCATAACTGGTTCCAATGCTTCGCTCTTAAGCAGGGAACTTGGAACCAGATTGACAGGCAGGCACTTGAATGTTGAATTATTCCCTTTCTCCTTTAGGGAGATATTGCTATTGAAGAAGGAGAAAGCCTCTCCCAAATCATTCGAACAATACCTGAACAAAGGGGGATTTCCAGAGTTTGCAAAATATGAGAGGGCCGAAATCCTGAGAGAGCTGCTTTCTGACATTTTGCATAGGGACATAGTCTCTAGACATAATATACGAGAAATAAAGGCACTTCAAGAAATAGCAATCTACCTGTTGACTAACGTAGGGAAAGAGTTCTCATTTAACAGTCTTAAGAGAATGTTTGGGTTTGGTTCCGTAAACACGCCAATCTCCTTCGTTTCATACCTGGAAGACAGCTATTTGCTGTTTACAATACCAAAATTCGATTATTCATTAAGGAAACAATTGATCAATGAAAAGAAAGTGTATTCGATAGACAACGGATTATCAGTTGCCAACTCTGTATCGTTCACCTCTGATAAGGGTAGAATGTTGGAAAATGCGGTCTTCGTGGGACTGCGAAGGTCTCACAAGGATATTTATTACTTTAAAGGGAAGGGAGAATGCGACTTCCTTGTAAAGGAAGGAGGTAGCATAAGAATGGCTATACAGGTGACTTATGAAATGAACGAAGACAACAAACGCCGCGAACTTGATGGGCTGTTAGAAGCTATGAGTAAATTCGGCTTGGACGAAAGCTTGATAATAACTTCCAATCAGGAAGACGAGATTAACATCCAAGGCAAGAAGATATTGGTAAAGCCTGCTTGGAAGTGGATGCAATCCTTATAGCAGGATCGATTTCCCTTGGACTTATTTACACAGAACATTATGATAAGGAGTTATGCTTTCATCACAAATCCCGTTCGGGGCGTTTCTGTATCAGAAAATCACTCATTATACAATTCCGTGAAACATATTAAATGAATGTGTTGAAAGGTATGAGGACCTTAGGAATTCGGCCGTTCAGAATCTTTTTCTCATTGTGAACTGCCAAAAAGACCAACATTGTCAAGCATCATTGTAAATAGCAGTGAGTAGTTGACTTACAAATTATGAATATGCAGCAGTGATATTTCAATATTCGATTTATTTTGCACTGTTTGGTTCCATCGAGTTGTAATGTCAATGTATATATACGTATACTATATGTATATATCATGACCAAACCAGTGACACTATCCGATGCAGCTTATAATGCGTTATTAAAAGTAAAAGGCAAAGACATGTCCTTTTCAGAGGCTGTGCTAAAACTCGTCGAAACCTCCATACGGAAGAAGAATTTTACAAGGCTCGCTGGGACATTTAGATCTAACACCGATGATTTGGAAGAATTCAAGAAATTGATCGAAGAAGATAGAATGAGGAACACAGAGAGATCGTGATTGCATGGTAGTTCTTGATACTAACATAATCATAGACTATCTTCTCGGAAAGGAGAAAATAGTGAATCTAGTGAACGATTTTCCAGAGGATGAACTGTCAACGACATTTGTCAATGAGTATGAGTTGATGAAGTACAAAAACAGAAGAGCTCTGGATGAGACAGTCGCGAACTTACGAGTTTATCACTCAAATGATTCATCTATAAATGCCGCTGCCAAAGCATATCAGGGATTGAAGTCAAAGGGGAAGATCATAAGCGACAATGATTTGTTGATTTTTGGAGTATGCATTGCCAACAACGAAGTGTTGATTACTCAGGATAAAGCGTTTAGGGAGCTTAAGAGTGAATCAGTCAAACTGATTGAGTGAGCCCCAATCACACTGCAAGCGTTGTTGGTATGAACCATGTTGGCATTCCAATATTATTCACACTCTTCGTTGTAGAAATGAGTCTGTTCAGTTCAGTAAAACCAAAGAAACGAGCTGCTTCTTGTAGACTTGTTTCAGTAGTAAGTAGAGGCTGTTAACTTTAGTAGTACGGCCCATTCGGAGTGTGAAAACTACTTCAGCAATTGTTATAATTCAGCTTGACGGAGCACTTTTCCCCCGAAGAACAGGAAGGGCATTGAACCTTTTGCACTAATCAAGTTTAAAAAATGAAATAATAAGGGAGAACGGCTGGAATTGCGTTCCAACGTATTTATAAAAATGGGTCAGAATATCTCGTTCTTGTACAATTCTCAAACTTTCAATCATTTCGAATTTTAAACTCCCGTACATCCTAAGAAAAACCTGCCATGAAGCAGAACCTGCTACTTCCAGATTATCTTGAGGTCCTTAGCAACATCAAAAGCAGGATCATTAGAAATCAGAGGAATATTTCTGTACAATGCCTCTGCAGCGATCATACGATCATGTAATTCAGGAACTTTGAGTTGAACGAATACATCCCAAGCATCAATAGGCATAGATGATATAGAAATAATCGGCGAACTCTTTAGTTGATCTATTACTTGTCCAATTACACTAAGTGGATTGGTAAGATTTAATCGCCCCTTCAATGCGATATAGACAAATTCACTTAAAGCAATTTGAGGCAGCAGTATGGATTCGTTCTCTCTTTCGACCTTTTCAACAGCAGCTGCAGCAGGGAGTGGTAAATCATCCTCTAAATAACGAACAAAAGCAACCGTATCCATAAGTAAGTCCGTCATATCATCCACTCTTTTCTCAACTTTTTGAGTTCCCTTTCAAATCTATTAGCGTCAATCTTCCCTTTCAGTAATCCGCGAAGTGTTTCTTGCGTGTGTTTTATTGTAATCCCATCTCCTGAGTCAAGAATCACTGCGGTTTCCCCATCAGTTAAGTGATACTTTTCTCGCAGTACTTTAGGTAGAGTTATCTGTCCCTTAGAACTTATTGTTACTTTCTTTACCATCAGACAAATATGGGATAGTAATACTATAACTTTACTATTGGTAAAGAATTCATACTTATATATAGGATAATTTTCCTATATTGAATTGACAACCAAATCGAAGTCTAAA
Source organism: Thermoplasmata archaeon (assembly GCA_021793855.1). Next base: position 8,516 of record JAJYRY010000014.1, on the reverse strand, counting down.
CAGACCTTATAACGACTAAGGTTCTCCATGCTAAAAGAATCTTTTCCATTTTCTCAAGATCGCTATCTAATTATAATTCTTGCCTTTCAAGTCGTAAAGAATTTTAGCACGGTACCATCGACTTTTCGTTCAATTCTTTCTGTCGTAATAATCCAGCACAGCCGTAGAGGAGCAATACTTTCAACATAAACCCGTTGGGGACCCTTTGGTCACGTGGAACTACATATTTTAAGGCTCCGTGGAACAACTTTCCCCAGATGTTCCTTAAGGGACTCGGACCTTTGAGACACGGCAGGAAGACTTCTTTTATTGAATCAAATCTGGTACTAATCATTCAGTGCGTAAGCCTTCTCTAATTTAGATATAACTGAAATAAGAACATCATTTTGTAACTTCCAATTTTCTTTTCTTATGCCAAATTCTCCTTTCTCTCGTAAAGAGGAAGGCTTTAGTTTTGAGTGCGATTTTTTGACTTAGTAATGAAGAGGAATGCCCAGGAAATCAGTATGAGTGGCAAACCCGTGTTTGGATCAGTACTACTGGTCATACCAAAGATACCAAGTCCCTGGTAGACGTACCAAGTGAAAATGCCCCACGCGACTGTCGGATAAGCAGCAAATCGTGGAACAACAAGCCAGGAGATTCCTATTGCGAACATTGCAAGAACGTATACTCCATTCATTACGGCCGCGTGTTGGTTTATTAACAATGTGATCGATGTCAAGTTGTTCAATATAGCAAATGGAGATGGATAGAATGACACTGGAAGAGCAGTCCAGAATCCGTTGAATGGCAAAGCCTGAGAAATGGCAAAACCTATGAAAGTGGAGACCATTGCAATCCTCGTAACTATAACAACTCTATCTGTCGAAGACTCCCATTCATAAATGAGCAATATGAACGAAGCAATCGCGTAGAAGAGTGCAGAACCAGGGGAGCCAGTGAGTAATGTCGCACCCGGAGATAGAACACCTCCAAATCCTTCTCCGAAAACCCAAATTATAAGGCTCCAGCCGAGTGCAGAAATCTGTACAAATTTGAACACGTATCCCCTCTTGTAAATTAGAAAAAATGCACCCAGGTACACCTGCACGAGCGAAGCTATGACATTTATTATAGGCGGATTCAGACTCCATAAATCAATGGCATGTCTGACAAGAAAAGTCACTAAAGGCTCAGTGCCCAAGAGTGGAATCAGATTATACTGGACGAAGAGAGTAAGGAAAGGAAGTTGCATCTGAAGGGCACCATCAAATATCCACAAGATGCCAAATGATTTTCTCAAGAATTTTCTAGGTACAGGCTCCAAATAATCATTAGAAGAATGTATTCTCAGGAAGCGAAATGCAAGAATTGCGATCGGAACTAGGGCTAGCAGGAATATCTCCTCATAGAGAAAGTAACTGCCAAGTCTGATTACTGGGATAGACGAATAACCAACGATTTCATAATAATACAAGAGGGCTACCCCGAGGGCTCCAAACGATATTAAGACACCTGGAATAATGCGTCTAACCAGAATGTGCACAGGACAAAAGGAAGACATAGAGTGATAAATACGTTATCTTATCGAGCCCGAAGCTAGAATCAATAGCCAACATGTAAGTAGCTTGTGAAATCTCCCCTGCACAAAGTGTAGGATGTCATCGATATACTAATAGAACTCCGTAATGCGGAGAGAAGGATACTTTTGAGGAAATTTAGAGATCTTAGCCCTCAGGTTGACCATGTCAGTACCATTGTTAAATGGTTAGAGACAACACGATTTTAAACTGAAATTATATCCACATTACCACGGGTAGAAGTTCAATGTCAAACAATGATCCGTCTCGAACCGTCCTTGTGACCGGAGGGAATAGAGGAATTGGCAAGGCAATAGGTCTAGCTCTTGCCAAATCAAGATACGATATAATTTTCACCTACAACTCTGGAACAAAGGAAGCGATCTCCACTGAGCGAGAGGTTTTGGAGCTAGGAGTCAATGTGAAGAGCTATCAAGTCGATCTAGCCTCGGTAGAGAGACTCGAAGATTTTACCAGAAAAGTGAAGGAAAGCAGTGGAAGAATCTTTGCTCTTGTAAACAACGCAGGCATCTATAATGGAGATGTCCTCAACGAAACTAACGATGAGGAATGGGAAAAGACAATCGGTTTAAATCTCACAGCTCCTTTTTACTTGGTAAGGAACCTTCACAGTATCATCGAGGATAGAGGGTCCGTAGTGAACATATCTAGTGTTTACGGGTTCAGGGCGGATGCGTGGGCCCATAGTTATCAGGCATCTAAGGCAGCCATAATTCACCTGACCAGATCACTTGCCAAAGAACTTGCCCCACGGATAAGGGTCAACTGCGTCGCTCCCGGCTATATTAAAACGGACATGAACAGAGAAGGGTGGACGAATGAGTCATTTCACAACAGGATCGAGAAAATGACACCTATGTCTCGATGGGGAGAAGCCGAAGATATTGCTAACGCCGTCAAATTTCTCATCGATCCTGAAAACGGTTTCATAACAGGAGAAACCTTGGTCGTAGATGGGGGAATAGGGCTTTAGGCATCTAGACAGAAATTCAAGAGTGTTTTCGCTCTACTTAGGAAGGTTTCCTCTACTACAAGATGAGACAGCATCTCTTATCGCAGTAATTAGTATCTTTCAAGCAGCTGTTTTGACATCACCATGGAGACCCAGCAGTTTGGCTTATGCACGATTTCGCTAATCCTCAGATTTCCTGCTACGCTGCAGAGAACATATGCCTCATCTCTGCTAAAACTTCTTTCAGCCATTAGCAAGATCATCTCTTCGACGGCCTCTTTGGCAGCTCTGGGCAATATGCTTCATAACGTTTGGAGACTTAATAAAACAACTTTAGTAAAATTCCAGTTGTCTTTTTTGAAATAAAAGTCAAGTAATCAAGTAGACATTAAATCAGCGCTAAGTCCGGTATAATCGACTAGTTAAGTGAACCTAATTCCTCAGAACATATTTATAGAGAGATATTTATCTAAACCACCATGACTGTCTTTTTGGTTTTGGGCGGAGCTGGAGATATGGGATCCGCCGCCGTTCGAGACTTAGTTTTTAGCGGGGTCGAACGGGTCATAGTAGGCGATTTCAATAAGGTTGCCACGGAGAAGCTGGTCGAGCGGGTAAAAGGGGGAGATACAGAGGTTGAGGGAACCTATGTAAATGTGAACGATAAGAAAAATCTTATAGATGCAATAGTCCAATCAGATTTAGTGATCAATACCGTTGGACCATTTTACAAATATGAAAATACGGTAGTCGATGCGACAATGGAGGCTGGAAAAGATTATGTCGACATATGTGACGATCACGACGCCACTCTTCGGGTCGTAGAAAGAGAGAAAGAAATTGCCAAAGGAAAGTCCAGAATTCTGATAGGCATGGGATGGACTCCAGGAATTACCAATGTTCTTGCCAGAGCTGGGTACGATAGTTTAGAAGCTACGACAGACATAAACATTGGATGGAGTGGAAGCGCAGCGGATGCGTCAGGAATTGCAGTTATATCACATGTGTTTCATGCCGTAACAGGGGAAGTACCAATGTATTTGGACGGTAAGCTCGAGTACGTTCCTGCGAGACAATTCAAGAGGGAAATTGACTTTCCTGAGCCCATCTCAAGACTAGAGACTTATTTTGTTGGTCATCCAGAGCCAATAACGATTCCACGATACCTGAAAGGAGTCAACAACGTCACCCTCAGAGGAGCCCTGATACCCGACTGGCAGAATCATTTGGTAAGTCAGTTTGCCGATATTGGACTCACAGAAGATAAGGTGGTCAAAGTTGGGAATATAGAAGTATCATCCAGAGACTTCCTTGCGTCGTTCGTTCATCAAACAATGGAACAATTCAAGAGCGGAGGAGTTGAGGTCTCAGGGTTCTGGGTGGAAGTTATCGGGCAAAAGGATGGTAAGAAAACAACAATCGAATTCAGCGGTGCAGATAAAATGCAGAAGTTGACTGGTTGGTCTGCCAGTATCGGGGCCCAAGATATATCAAGGAACAAGAATTTGAGACCCGGGCTGTATGCACCAGAGGGTGCAATAGATCCCTCATTCTTCATCGCAGAATTGAAGAGGCGAAATATCTCCGTAAAGAGAACTGTGAAGATAGAGGAAAATTAGTGGAGCATTAAGGTAGTGATAATTCGGTGCTAAGTTTCGGAACCCAAGAATTCTTTGATACCCTCAAGAGTGCCTTGAACGGTGATGAAAAATTCAGGGAGCTGGGGAAGGGGACTTATAACGCGACTGAGCTAATTGTGATCAGAGATCTCGGCATAGGAATATGGCAGCAAACTGTTGATGGAGAAGTCCTTTCATTCACTCTGATAAAGAGGAACGAAGTTAAAAGCCTCGAGTCAACGGCCGAATTAGTTTATTACGTGGATTCATACGATGCTATGCTCAAGATCAGCACAGGACAAGAGAGTTTTGTTGAGCTGGTTATCAGTGACGAAATAGTTTTCAGGGGTTCGATGAAGAAAGTGATGAACATTCAGGCCCCGTCCGAAAGAATGGAGATCATTCTGAGGAACCTGACAAAGAAAATAATCCTTCCAACCAGAATTCAATACCAGAAGTGGTTGAGCGAGAGAGGTTATCTATGAAGACTCTGATGTTTTCTGATCAATGGTTCGAGAAATTCAGGGAAAAAATAAACTCAAACCAGGATTACGAGAGATATGCGGCAGACTGGGAGGGAGACATAGTCATTTCAATTAGAGGGGACAATCAATCTCACTTCTTACGCAGTGGGGAGAACAGAAACATCATCCTCGAACTTTTTCACGGAAAGTGCAACTCTGTGATCTTTCCCTCGTCTGTGGACAGAAAGAAGATGCCATACATACTGGAAGGGACGGCGACCACCTGGGAAAACGTCCTTTCTGGGAAGACAAACGTCGTGACGGCAATGCTCAGGGGAGAGATTACTGTCACAGGTGACGTTAGGAAACTGATGAAATATGTCAATGCTGCTCAGGAACTGGTACGATCTGCTGGAAAGATCGAATAGGAGTCGATTGCTCGATGAGTGATATGGAAGGAGAACTAAGAACTGTCCTTGAGGAATTCAACAGAAGGGTAAATGAGAACGACAGGGTGCAGAAACTTATCAAGAAATGGAGCACCTCTGTTCTGATGTGGAGCAAGGATCAAGGATTTGGATTCGTGCTTAATGTAACCACAGGCAAGATAATAGAAATGAGAAAGGCGGAAAGTGAGAACGAAGGAAATGTCAAGGTCATTAGTTCGACGGAAACTCTATTGAGCATGCTCAGAGGGAGAGAAAATATATCGCACCTATACCTGGATGGAGTTGTAGAAACTTACGGTTCAGAGAAGGATCAGATAGTCCTGGATGCAATAGCGAGGTTGTTATGGTCCTAACTCTGGAAAGGAGGTTGAAATTCACACGGCTGATTGCAATCACGATGGGAACGCCTCTTGCCTCTTCAGTCTTCCTCAGCATAATAATAATGGTTCTCCTTGTGGGCTCCCTAGCAAACCTGATAATTGCGGTAATAATCTCAACGGCCGTTGTCATTCTGGGATCGCTTGCCTATGGCGAGTTGGTGAGCATTTATCCGTCCGCAGCAGGAAACAGGATTTTTCTGAAAAAGCCGATGGGAAATACACTTGCACTCTCCCTTTCAATCATGTGGGTAATAGCGATACTAGGGGCAGCCGGAACTGAAGCATATATGGCAGGCAATGTCCTCAACTACCTGGTGGGAGCTCTTCCACCACTCTTCTGGGCAATTTTAATCCTAACAATAGTTGTGGCAATCAACATTCTCGGAGTGGAGATTTCAGGAAATTTTCAAATGATCATCACTTTCTTCGTCGCTATCTCCCTGATCCTCGTTTCAATTTATTCGATCTTCTTCGTAAAGAATACAACGCCGGTTGTGTTCGGTCAGCTAAACTGGTTATCCATATTTTCAGCAAGTGCTGTTTCCATCTACTTCTTCATAGGATTCGGCAGAGTCACTACTCTTGGAGAAGAAGCGATTGATTACAAGAAAGGCATTCCGAGGGCAATGCCACTGGGAGTAGCCTTCATAGGGATAGTGTTCATCTTGGCATCTATTGCAATTTTTGAGAAAGTTCCACTTGACGTATTGAAGGTGACTGTAATACCCCAGATTATACTTGGAAAATACATCCTGGTAGGTACCCAGCTTCCTGTCCTCATAGGAATTGTCAGTGTGATCATGAGTTTCAGTGCGTTCAATGCAGGAATACTGGGAACTTCAAGACTCGTGTATGCACTTGGAAGAGAGGGAACTTTTCCAAAATTCCTGGGAAGAATACACAGTAGGTTCCTCACACCATACGTCTCCTTACTCTTCCTCTACGGCATTGTTCTTGTCATCACGTTGGCAATTTTCGTGACTCGAAATTACTCCGTGATTGTGATAGTCGCTGCCGGATTTGATGCTTTCATGTACGGGTTTGTGGGGTATGCAGCTCTGTGGCATCACAGAAAGATGAAAAAGGCAGATGTGCCTTTTCACGTGAAGGGAGGCACCGTAATCTTCTTGATAGCGATTGGGGTCTTCTTCCTCTTTGGGATTCTGCTCTTTGCTACCTCTCCGATTGAGGACGCCATTATCGTGATTCTTGGTACCCTGATCCTGACAGTTCTCTACGGGGCTCTCTACAAATCTGGAAGACTAAGGTAGATTTATCTTTAGGGAAAAACCAGTTCCGCTGAACTCCCTCGTCGACGTATCAGGTTAAGCCGCCGAGCGATCTCTCTTTCTTTTTCCACCAGCTGTCGTAGAGACTCACTGTCAAACCCTTGTGAAGTGGGCCCTTCCTTCTTTCCAGTGATGAGAGATGCGATCCATCAATGTCAAATATTGTCTTGAAAATACTTTCATCTACAGTAGAATTGCTTGTGTCCCCAGAGAGCCATCCGTCAATGGTCGCTTTTGATATATCGATTATCTGAGACTGCCTTTCATCGAGCAGGTTTGCAAATTCATAGTAGGAAAATGAAGTGCTGTTCAGGAGATTTCGATGTATCCTTTCTCCCCTAGCCCAATAATCTGAATTATAGAGGAGTCCAAAAGCTGAATTTCCGGAAAGAAGGATGGGTTTGTAGAGAGAAATGCAGGGATTGGATGAAAACGTTGACCAGACTACAGTTCCTTTTTTGCTTGTCATAACAACAAATGAATTGACTGTCTGGAATCTTCTAGAAAGAGGGCCGGCGTGCATACAGATGTCCCTGTTGGATCCCCTACTTGGATGGGACCAGTCTCCTTCATGATGCCTTAACATCCTGAAGATATCTTGATACTGTGTCGATTTGGACTTGTCATCCAATACACTGGAAGTGAATCGAGATCGTTCCAGGCCCCTTCCCAGTCTTGAGTAAAGAATATCTTCACGGTAAGAAAAGTTATGAGATCTTTCTAAACCCGCTTTGTCAAAACTTTCCGAAGCAGGAATCTTGTTTGAAATAGAATGGCGCGAACTCAGTCTCTCCAGTGAATATTCCTTTTCAACAATGGTCAATTTGAGTGCTTTTTTCAAGTCGCTTATAAGGAACATATTGTTATAGTACTCCTCCCTGGATTGGTCATTGCTACCCCCCTGACCGTAGGTCTCTAGGTACTCAATCATGGTCTTCGCTGTCGAAGCTGCGTCATCACCTTTCTCAAGTCCCAATCTCAATAAGTCCATTCCAAGAAGCTTCTTGCTCTTGACCTTGGGCGACGAGAATATGGCTTCGTTTCCAACCGACACACCTTTTTCGTTGACGCCCATCTCAGCTCCCCAGATCCAGTGGGGTCTCGATAGAATAACTGCATTAGTCTTCCCCTCGTACTCTACATCGATATAAGTAGCGTGAGTCTTGCCACTTCTAATACTTCTGGGATAAAATTCAACGAGTTGGATTTCGTTAGGGTCTCTGTCGCTATTCTTCCCGAACAAACTCACTCTAGAATCAAAATTGTTTTCTGGCAGACTACAGACAGTATCGCACATCTTAGTCTTATTATTTTCTTGTTTTATTTATCATTTCCCATTGAAAGCGAATGCATATTATAAGAATGAATTATCAGGAGCCAATTCAAAATGGGAGAAAGTAATAAATAAAGCAAGATTGCGTCTACTCCGGTGGGATTTCCGTAGTAACGCAGATCGAAAGGTCTGTTACCAGAACAGTTCTTGAAACATACTGAGAGATGGACTTTTCTTCCATCTATCTGTAATTGATTCTGGTTTCCTAGGGTTTATCCCCGTAGATTTGGTAGTGCCAGCTCTTCCTGACCAGTCCAGTCAGATCGACATAGACGTGCTTTACTGTCGTGAACTCTTCTAATGAATATCTGGAAGTGGATGCTCCGTAACCTGATTTCTTCATTGGTGACCAAGGCATTTCAGACGGGATCGGAGCGTGGTCATTTACCCAGACAGTACCAAATCTAAGGTCCCTTGCTGCCAGCATGGCTAACCTGACGTTCTTTG
>JAJYRY010000165.1 GCA_021793855.1 Thermoplasmata archaeon | reverse complement strand
TCTTTGTCCAGCCTACAATCATCGAGATGCCAAAGGTCACGCCCATCACCTGCGAGGAGACTTTCGCACCGATACTATACGTCTTCAAGTACAAGACTTTGGACGAAGCCATTAGGATACACAATGCAGTACCGCAGGGACTGTCATCCAGCATTTATACAACGGACCTTGGTGAAGAAGAAATGTTCCTGTCTGCTAAGGGAAGTGACTGCGGGCTCGCAAATGTTAACACTGCCACGGCAGGGGCAGAGATAGGGGGAGCATTCGGCGGGGAGAAGGATACGGGTGGAGGCAGGGAGAGCGGGAGCGATGCCTGGAAGAGCTATGCAAGGAGGCAGACTGTCACCATAAACTGGGGAAAGGACATTCCCCTCGCACAGGGGGTAAAATTCGACGTCTGAACTCAACTTTTCACCTTCTCTTTTTATTTCAATTGACTAGAGAAAATTGATTATTGGAAGCGGCATATGCGTTCGTGAAGGGAGTAATACAGAGAGAATCCATTGACGCTTCCAAATTATTGGAGTTAAGGGAACTGAACGTGGGTTCAACTGTTACATTTCAGGGAATAGTAAGGGATACTGAGTCGTCCAGAGAACTATCCCATCTGTTCTACGATGCTGATGAAAAGCTTGCAACTGTGGAGTTAAACAAGATACTTGAAGAGGCAAAGGAGAAATATGGCCTCATAGACGCAGTCGCAATCCACAGGATCGGGATCGTCAAGCCTGGAGAGACCTCACTGTTTGTTGCAGTGAATTCCACCCACAGGAAGGAGGGTTTTGATGGGTGCAAATTCATAGTTGATGCAATCAAGGAAAGGCTTCCCATATGGAAGAAGGACCACTTTGTGGATGGAACTGAATCGTGGCATTGAAGACTCTTTTTGTGTTTAACACTTCACAAAGTATTGATACCGGAATCAGTTGAAGACCACAATGCTTTATGACTATTTCGGAAGACCCCTTAATAGTCTCAGGATACAGGTAAATGCAACCTGCAACTTCAAGTGCTTTTTCTGCCACATGGAGGGGACGGACGAGAACGCTGCAACGCTTACTCCTGAGGAGATTGAGAGGGTAGTTGCAGTAGCTGCGGAGAACGGTGTTAACAGGATTAAGTTCACCGGGGGCGAGCCTCTTCTGAGGAAGGACCTTGAAGAAATTATAGGAAGGACAAGGAAGCACGTTGATGGTGACATATCCCTTACGACCAACGCTTATTTCCTTAAGCAGAGAGTGAAGGGTCTTCGAGATGCCGGATTGAATAGGATAAACATATCTATGCACTCCATAGAGCAGGACAAGTTCGTGGATATAACGAAGGTTGATGCCATAGATGTTGTGGAAGAAGGCATTGACGCGGCAATTGGCGTGGGCCTTTCTCCAGTCAAGGTGAATTTTGTTGTTTTGAAGGGAATAAACGACGACCAGATTGACGCCATGATAGACTTCACCGCGAAGAAGGGCGCGATACTCCAGCTTATAGAATATGAAACTGATAGGGAAGGGGAGATGGGACAGAATTACAGGAAGTACCATTACGACCTCAGGATAATAGAGAAAAAATTGATGCCAACTACCGAATCAGTAGAATACAACGCACTGCACAACAGGAAGAGGGTGAAGGTACTCACACAAAGTGGCAGGCATGGCACAGTTGAATTTGTAAGGCCCCAGAGAAATGCGGATTTCTGCAACCACTGCACAAGGCTCAGGGTCACATCGAAGGGAGAATTCCAGACGTGCCTGAACAGGAAAGATCAGCTCTTCAGCTTCAAGGGCAAAGATAATGTAGGAATCTTTGATTCTTTCAGGAACGCAGTGGCTGCGAGGGTTCCTTACTGGAGGGAGGCAGATGAAAGTTCATATTAAGTACTATGCAAAGTATGCTGAATATGCAGGAACAAAGAAAGAGGATCTTGAGGTGGAGAACATGACCCTTCAGCAACTCTTGGCATTCATCAGGGGGAAATACCCGAAAATGAAGGAGGACAAGACATCACTAGTGGCGCTGAACGATAGGTTCGAGAAGGAAGACAAGACTGTTTCAGATGGCGATAACATTTCTATTTTCCCCCCAGTTAGTGGCGGATAGGTTATTATCCGTTCTATGATGTCTTCCCATGGGCATGGAAAGGTATCTCAGCCAGGTTGCAGTAAGAGAGATATTTCCATCTGGACAGAAGAAGATTGAGTCTGCATCAGTAGCGGTCATAGGAATGGGGGGGACGGGGTCGTCCATTGCTGAAATGATGGTAAGGATGGGCGTTAAGGACATAAAGATAGTTGATAACGACATAATAGAGGACAGCAACCTGAACAGGCAGGCAATGTACAAGGAAAGCGACATAGGACTCAAGAAGGTTGACGTGGCGAAGGCAGAATTGCTAAAAATCAATGCGGATGCGAACGTTGATTCCATCGACCAGAGGCTGACGTTTGGAAATGCAGAAGGCATCCTTGCAAATTCGACGCTCATAATGGACGGAACGGACAATTATAACGCCAGGAGCGTCATAAATGCCGTTTCATACAGGCTTAATATACCCTGGGTATTCACGGCAGTTGAAGGAACATTTGGATACGTTAAGGCCATCATCCCGGGAAAAACTTC
>JAJYRY010000164.1 GCA_021793855.1 Thermoplasmata archaeon | reverse complement strand
TGCGCTGCACTTGCTGCCCAGGAGCACGGGGATGCCAGGAGAGCAATAGACATGCTCAGGATAGCAGTTGAGCTCACGGAGAAAGGTAACCAAAACAGGATTATTGACGACACAGTATATGAAGCAAAGAAGAAACTAGAAAGGGACGTGGTAGTTGAGACAGTTTCATCATTGCCTCTCCACAGCAAGCTTGTCCTTTTTGCGATTTCTCTGATTGACGAAATCAAAAATGGGGGAAGCTCGACAATGGGAGAATTCTACGAGCTATACGAGAAGGTTTCTGACAGGATGGGGGTTGGGAGCTTAACCCAGAGAAGGGTCGCAGACATCATAGGGGAAATGACGAATCTTGGTCTCATAGATTCAAAGGTACAGAGCTTCGGAAGGTACGGGAGGACAACAACTGTTTCATTAAATTACAGTTCAACTAAGATAAAGGAGATATTGCTGGCGGATGAAATTCTAGGTCAGCTTAGGGATGTCAAACCACCTCAAAAATCACTACCTGTTTCGTAAACATATATATCTCCATGATTATCGGGTATTGTGAAGGCGAAGGCAATACTCATTATAGGGATGCCCGGTTCTGGCAAGGATGAATTTGCTATGGTTGCCAGGGAGATGGGGATAGAGGTAGTAAATATGGGGGACATTGTGAGGAAGTACACCAGTAGCATAGGTGTCAGCATTTCTATGAGCGGAGAGATTGCCTCGAAGGAAAGAAAGGACCATGGAATGGACATATGGGCAAAGAGAACAATAGAGCAGATCAAGAGTGGTTTCGTTGTGGTGGAGGGTGTCAGGAATGTGGAGGAGGTCGTCAGGTTCAGGAAGGACATGAAGGTTGGGCTCGTTGTAGGCATATCTTCAGGCAGGGAAAAGAGATTCAGCCGTCTCCTGAAAAGGGGAAGGGAAGACGACCCGAGGAATATAGAGGAGTTTACGGTCAGGGAGAACAGGGAACTCTCCTGGGGAATCGGCGAAGTGCTAGCAACCGCAGATCGTTACATATGCAACGACGGTACAATAAAGGAATTCAGGGAAAATGTAAGGGAATTTCTCAATGAGCACATAGTTCAAGAAAGTTCTTGAAGATATCCCGACCGAATTCTGTGTGCTCCACTTCAGGATGGAACTGGAGTCCGTATCTCTGCAAATCTGCGTTGCCCATCGCCTGTACCTTGCACGTCTTTGAAGAAGCAAGAAGCGAGAATCCTTTGGGTATCTCCTTAATTTCGTCATTATGGCTTTCCCATGCCACGAACTTTTCAGGCAGCCCCTTCAGTAAGGAATCTTCGCTCACCATAGAAATTTCAACCTTGCCAAATTCCGGATGAATGGCAGGAGAAACTCTTGACCCATAATGCAGTGCCATGAATTGCGCCCCGACGCAGATTCCAAGTATTGGAACATCCATCCTGTCAAGGAATTCTGCAGTATTTCCAAGTTTGAAGCTCTCATAGGCTATTGAAGGAGCTCCACCAGAAAGGACTATTCCGTCCGCATCACGCAATTCACTCAGCGCTGATTCGTTGCTCTTGATCTCGCATTCAACATCCAGGTCCCTTAGAACCCTCCATTCCCTGTGGGTCCATTGCCCTCCGTTATCTATTACGTAGATTTTCACTTTAATTCACGTTTCATATCTTCTTGCTCATTAGCATCTCTATGTAGCTGTTAATGTGCTCGGCAAGCAAGGGGTTGTCAGTGAACCCGCAGGCCGATAAGTCAGGTGCTGCTATCAGAGCCTTGGTTCCATCGGAAACCATGTCAGTTGCAATTAGAGAATTGTTCCTGAATACTCTCGTGCCCTGCGGTACTCTTTGATTGTCCGGTGCCACGATCGAAACAGTGACATTCCTAGTTATGGCAGATTCTATCTCCTTCCCAAGTTCCTGTCTGAGTTCTCTGAGTTTGGGAGTAGATATCGACGCCGATCTCTCTGCGGAGTTGAGAACCTCCTTCATCTTTTCTAGAACCCTTTCCCTTCCGTAAATTGTGTAGATCAGTTGGGGGAGCCCCTGTTGGGTTAGAAGCTCGCTCATCTCAGTGAGCTTGTCAAAAAGGACATCAAGGTTCTTTGAAAAATTCTTCCTTATCTCATAGACGTTCTTCGCCTTGAAGACCTTTGGTCTTCCCTCGAGCGAAGTGATGAAGCCTCTCTCCTCGAGCTTTTCGAGAACTTTGTATGTGGATGTTCTCGGAATTTTAGCAGTCATTGCTATTGTATCTGGTGTACTGGCACCCAGTAATATCAGGGCTAAGAATCCTCTCAGCTCGTAATCTGTCATAGCGAAACTCTCGAAGTATTTCGATACTTCCTCAAGTTCCTTTTCAAAATCTTCCATGGGTAATAATAATAAAGGCTTTTATAACTTTTTTTACTACAATGTCAATGCAATGCTCCTTGTGTAACAGCGAATCTGTTGTTTTTCTCAAGTACAATGGTAGCCATCTCTGCGAAAAGCACTTCACAAAATTTTTCCAAAAAAGGGTAAATCTGGAATTCAGGAGTGAATTGAAAATTAGAGATCCCATCAGGTTAGGCGTTGCATTATCCGGTGGGAAGGATAGTTCGGTAGCACTCTTTGAAACGCATAGGATATTCGGCAAGAGGCGAGATGTGGAAATC
>JAJYRY010000163.1 GCA_021793855.1 Thermoplasmata archaeon | reverse complement strand
ACATTGAGAGAGGGGCCAACCGCATAGTAATACACGGGTGCCACTATGTTGCCATCATAACTGTAGAAGGTGTTGTTGGTCATCAGGAAAGAATTGCTCGAGAAGTTCCATATGTTGTCTTCGAATGCCAGGGTATGATTGTGTGCAGTGTACAGCACAACATTCTGGTTCCAGAAGACGAAACTTGAATTTCCGAAGAGCGTTACGTTCCTCAGTATTGTGTTGAGTTGCATTGTATATTGATCAGGACCTGCATTAGTTAAATCAAGCGTTGTGAGGTTGTTCAGGACTGCAGTACCCTCGAAACTGGATGCATTAAGGACATAGCCTGTCATTGTTCCTGAGGTGTTCATAATTCCATATGAGCCTATGCCCATAGGGGCGGGATTATTTACATAAGACGGTGATATTACTCCGTTTATCTCAGTTGTTTTGGCGTGGAAGTTCGGCGGGAAATAGTGTCTTGATACATTTGAGCTACTGAGGTGGTTGATCCCGCTCGAAGCAACAGGCGAGGTGGAAGTGATGGATGGGATGGCTACCGCAGGCGGTGTGCTCGAATTTTGGAATATAGTCAAGCCCGGGATAAGCATTGCAAGGGAAATCACCAACACCAGAAAAATAAGCAATTTCCGTGTCATGAAAAGTCATGGTAGATACGATATTTAATTCTTGGCGTCAAAATTATGATAGTTTGTGTTCGCAAAATATGAAAAATCTAGTCATTCATATTGGTCCGAAGTTCTCTAAGGAAGGTTATGAATGCTAGCACAACGATACCAAAAAGTAATATTTATTGTGACAATCAAGAAGGTTATAAGATGGGGAGTATGGCTTCATAATGGCAGTTGAAACTTCTGGTAGCAAGGGGAAAAGAGTATCGTTATTAGGGGTGCTTGAACCAGTCCTGTTTGCTCGACCGTACCTGAAGAAAAGTGGTCTCTCTTTTTCAATTGTTATTGCTGCTGGAATAATATCAAACTTCACTCTGTTGCTTGTACCCGTGTTCATAGGAGACGCGGTATCTGCAGTAGAATATGGAATTTACTCATCCATTCCGCGCATAGCGTTACTGATAGTATTGGCCTATTCAATATCCGCTGCCGCAACTTTTTCCCTGAACTACGGAGGTCAATATATCAGCCAGACCTATGCATATAATCTGAGAAAGGATTTCGTTTCTCACCTTGTGAGGAAGAGATTCCTTTTCTTCGAGACGCAGACCTCAGGCGATTTGCTTTCCAGGGGATCAATGGATATAGAGGCAACAAGGAATTTTAACCTTAACATGTTTACAAGCCTCTTCCCCACCGTTTTTCTTATCATAGAAGCATTCATTCTGCTGTTCATTATATCACCATTTTTCTCACTCTTGCTTGCACTCGCAGTTCCGGTGTTGATCTTTCTCGGTATTGTTTCCTCAAGGAGACAGAGGCCGATTTGGAGGAAGATCAGGGATACATACGGTAAGCTTGGGGAAACACTGCAAGAGAACATTGTAGGTCAAAGGGTTGTCAGAGGACTGGCTTCGGAGGAGAAGGAAGTTGACAAATATGCTGCAATGACCAAACAGTATTACGACGAGAATTATGAAGTGGTCAAGGCAAGGGTCACATTCAACAACCTCATGCCTCTCACTGTTGCAGCAGTCACTAGTGCTATAATAGGCATAGGCGGTTACCTGGACCTAATAAGCAAGGCTAGTGTAGGAGGACTGGTTGCCGCAGTGACGATATTTGCGATGCTCACAAATCCAGTGTCATTTCTTGGTAGAATGATAGTGTTCTCTGAGAATTCTAGGGCTGCTATTGGCAGGATCCAGGAAATTACCGCATCAGGAGGGGAGGAGGATGTTGAACCATCAGATCAATCCCTTCAACCAGGGCCTCTAGTTTTCAACCACGTAAAATTTTCAAGGGGCGAGAATGTTATATTGAGGGATGTCACTTTCAGGGCTCACCCAGGTGAATTCATCGGCATAACGGGCAAGACTGGTGCAGGAAAATCTTCATTGGTAAATCTCATAACAAGATATTACGACGCTGACACCGGTACCATATCCCTGGGACAAAAGAATACAAAGGATATACCGCTGAGCATACTAAGGAGCAGAATATCCATTGTACCTCAGGAAATCACTCTTCTTTCAGGTACGATCAGGGAAAACATACTCTTCGGAATGGATGTATCGGATGAAAGGATAAAGGAGGCGGCAAGGATTGCATCCATTTCAGATTTCATAGATTCACTGCCCCAGAAATACGAAACGATGATAGGTGAAAGAGGCATAACACTTTCAGGGGGTCAGAGGCAGAGAATCGCGATAGCAAGGGCCGTACTCAGAAACCCCCTGATTCTCATCCTTGACGATGCGACCTCAAGCGTGGATCCAGATACAGAAATAAACATTTTCAACAACCTGAAAGAATACATGAAGAATACAATCATAATAATGATCAGCTTAAGGGCTTCTGCCCTTTCATTTGCAGACAAAGTGCTTCTGCTTGAGGAAGGGGAACTAAGAGAGGACCTTCCCGGCGAGGAGGGGGGAAATGTCAACAGGATATGATGCAATAGAAGACCAGTTCCTCAAGCCGGAGAAAGGCAGAAGGACAATGCTGAGGATGGTCAAGGACATA
>JAJYRY010000162.1 GCA_021793855.1 Thermoplasmata archaeon | reverse complement strand
ACAAGAGCCCCCCTGAACACGGTCTAGCGATATTTGTAGGGTATGTCCCTACTAGAGGGGATAAGAGTGACATGGTAAGCTATTTCATCGAGCCACCTCAATCAGTAACGAGCTTCCTTTACAGGTGTGATTCAAAGTTCTATCTGGAGCCAATACTCCCGATGCTAGAGAAGAAGGAAGTTTACGGCCTGATCGTGATAGACCGAGCGGAAGCGACAATAGGACTACTTAGAGGTTCACGTATAGAAATTATAGAAAACAAGGATTCACAGGTACCCAGCAAGCACCATCAGGGGGGCCAGAGTTCAAGAAGGTACGAAAGACTGATAGAAATAGCTGCACATGAATTCTTCACGAAGATAGGCGAGATTGCATCCAATGCATTTTTAAGAGAACCCAGCCTGAAGGGGGTTTTGATTGGTGGACCAGGATCAACCAAGGAGTTCTTCTACAAGCACGGGTACCTGCATTACCAGATCCAGGAAAAGGTAATCGATCTCTATGACGTCGGATATACTAACGAATACGGCCTGAAGGAGCTTGTTGACAAGGCTTCGCAGACACTCGACCAGCTTGAGATAGCAAGAGAGAAGAAACTGATTGAGCGACTGCTGGTAGAGATAAAGAAAGGCAGCGGACTGGCAGCCTATGGTGACAAGGAAGTCTCGAGGGTGCTGAAAGAGGGACGAGTGGATACCCTAATAGTTTCAAAAGGTCTCAAGAAGATGAAATTTACTTACAGGTGCGAGGCAGACGGGACAGAAATTTCAGAAATATCGCAGGAAGAAAAGGAGCATAATTGCCCTAAGTGTGGCAACCCTATGGTCCTAGTCTCTAAGACGGACCTGATAGAGGAGTACATAGAACAGGGGCAGAAAAGTGACTCGAAGATTGAGCTTGTTAGCGATGAATCGGATGAAGGTGCGCTGTTTCTCAACTCTTTCGGCGGAATAGGCGCAATCCTGAGATACAGTTGACCCAGTTCCTGCTGAACGGAGTGTGACTAAATGGATGCTGACTTATTTTAAGATATATTTGAAAAAATTCTGAATGCTTTTCCGCTGACAAAAGAAAACATTTATCCTTCATTTCGATACGGATGCAATGAACCGAACAGCGAAAATTGCAATCACCATTGTAATCGGGGTAGCACTTGTAGCGACTGCCTCCGCCTTTGCTTACACTACCATGCTGAGTTCGCAGACATCAGATTCCTCGCTCAGTTACATACCTTCAAACTCTTCGCTAGTGATGTGGGTGGACTACAACGGCACAAGCCTTTACCTGTTCCATTCTAACAATTCCACCGCAGTATTGCTCAACACAGTGGGAGTGAAATCTGGCAACCTAACGTTCACTTCAGGAAACTCATCGTACAGCCTTCCACTAAAATACAATTCCACTTATGGGGGGTTTGAGATTTACTCGATAAATGTTTCTTCTGCTCTCTCTGGACTCCTTAAACTCAACTCCTCCCTGTCGCCTATGCTGAATCTTACAAACGTTCCCCTATACGTATTCGTTACAGAAAACGGTAAGGTGGTTCTAGGTACAATGAGCGGGGTTAAAAGTTCAATAAATTCATTCAACAAGGGATCGAATTTTGTATCGAAGGGATCATACCTAAACCAGAGTGACAACATCTCATTCTATTATTCACCGACGAACAATACTATTCCGTTCAAGTACGCCTGGGGAGGGATCAATGGAACGTCATTCTATGCATATGCAGAACTTAAGAACGGTACAGCGTTCAATTTCACGGGCTCATTCACCTATCAGGGATTTAGCGTCAAATCCATTTCTCCCAATGAGATTGAAATCACTTACGAATTTGGCAGTTTGTCGCAGCTCTACTCAAAGCTTGATTCAATGAGGTAAATCCGTGGAATCTACCCTTTCCTCACTATATACAGTTTACTCCTATTACCTAAGGAATTACTACCGTTCGAAAAGCTTCTACCTCATCTTCATCCTCATCGCTGTTGCATCAGTCCTGATGGTCTACCTGTCCTTCCACTACCTCCCAAAGATAGATGCTCTCCTCTCTTCCCAGGGACCGCCACCTGCCGAACTGAAGGAGAAGGTTGTTCTCTACCTGTGGTCCTACGTGATGTCAGACCTTCCCGTCTTCGCAGCTGTTTTCTTCTCATCACCAGCTATATCCAGCGAGATAGAGAACAGGACAGCCTTCCACATTTTTGCACTGCCGGTGGATAGAAGCATCCTCCTTATTGGAAAGTATCTAGCTGCAGCTTCTGCCGCGATGATATCCATGGCCATTTTTGTCGCATCGGAAATTGGAACTGCAGAATTCCTCTTCCCGGGGAAGATGATCCCTTCAATCCTGACTTCAATAGGTTTGCTTGTCCTGTTCATACTGGCAATAAGCGCATTCACCTTCCTCGTGAGCTCCCTTTTCAGCAAGAACCTCTATTCCTACATCACCACATTCATCATCTACTTCATAGTCTTCGATGCCACCAACCTCATCCTCTCCCTCCTCTACAACTACAACGCATTCTTCCTCCTGGACAATGCAGCGTCAATCATACCCAGGATTTTCCTTAACGTCAGCCCTACTGTATTTGGTGGGCAGTTCAGTCTGAACGGTGCGTCCATAAGCGCGATAGCACTTTCACTTGTGGTAATGGTACTCTACACAGTAA
>JAJYRY010000161.1 GCA_021793855.1 Thermoplasmata archaeon | reverse complement strand
TCATGACCAACGGTTTCGACCTAGAGAGACTTTCGAACTCTATGCCTCGGGACCTTGAACGGATTCCTGGAATAGGAGAGAAGATCGCTGAAAGCATCATAAGAGAAGCTAAGAAACTTGTTGAGAAGCAAGTTACGCACGGTTTATGAAATTACCAAACTGAATCTCCTTTAATTTCTAACTTTGGCAGTTTTGCATAATATGCTCTAGATTGCAATAGGGCTGGTAAGTTTGATGAGCTTCGTCCTTAAATTAACAGTCAAAAAACAAAATCGGGAGTGAAAAGACAGCTTTGACGAAACACGGAATCGCTAACTGCACTGAAGTGGAGGTAATCACTTCAGGAAAGGAAAAAAGAAAATAAAATAGAGAAGAAAATTAAGTATATTGACCGCCAGTTTCCAACCAGATCCATTCGGACGAATATTCACAGCTTGACCAAGTCCATGTGATTACATTATTGCTGAATGCGTCGTTTGCGTTTGATACATCAGGATATTGGGACAGCCACTGTCTATAAGAAGGGAAATTATTCCACATGTACTGTAGTGAATAATTGCATCCACCTACTGTCGCGTAAAGATTGGACGCAGTAAATGATGAAAACACAGGTGTCTGAGCAATGTACTGAGAATTGAATAATGGAGTTTCTGCCTCCCACTGGGCATAATAGGACGGCTGTGAACTGAAGTATGTTTGGCCACCGATTTGTCCTGTCGTTAAATCATGTACATAGTAGTCGTATTGAGAACCAGTAAACTTTATTGAAAGAAATACTGAATCTCCTGGGTTTACAGAAAAGGAATAATACCCTTGTCCTAGATTACCCCATAACACGGACCACGAATATTGGTAATTAGGATAAGCCTCAGAATTGATGCCTGTTTGCATAAAGAAAGAATTGCTGCCACCCTCCACTGCCGAAAGACCTATCCAAGAAGAGAAATCAGGTGTATAAGCAGAATCATAAAGGAAATAACTGCTGCCAAGAACTGGTACATAAAGGGTTTCGGAAATATATGTAATCTCAGTGCTGCTCCCGACTTCAAATCCTATCCAGTTAACGGTCGTTATTTGAGAAGCTTCAGATTGGCTTGCATTGGATTGATTACCCGCAATAGGAATTTCCATTCCTTCATTCATAGCTCTGTTCAAAGTTGTCTTGACGTTAAGATCGTCGGAGTGCGTATAAATGCCGTATCCTATTCCACCAAAGATCAAGACTGTTATTAGCGTCAACACAATAATTTTTTTGTACACTTCCCTATACCTCGCTTTGTTTTGAGCATCGCCTGTTGTTTGCTCTGCGGCGTATGTTTCAAACACCTTGGTGTTCGCGGGAATGCTTGTTTATTCTGGTCTCCTTGACTATTTTATAAACTGAATGCAAAACAATAACATTTATTATAATTATTATAGCGAGAAGAACCTCGTATAACAAATACGAATTAACAGAAATTGGTGGTACACCAAAGTCAATCTTGATGTTGGGAGGAATCACAATCCACTTTGCCATCAAAGTTTCTCCTAACACGTACCCGAAGTACTCCATAACCGCAAGAAAAACGGATAAGCTTACGAGTCTTGTAGATCTTCTCCACAAGAAATTAGAAACTTGATGATCATTATTCACAGTTTTATTAATCCTGCTTTAATACTAGTTCTTTTCGTTAGCCCTGTCTTTGAATTGACAATTATAGTTAAGCACCTATCCTCTTATACATATTATATTCCTACGGAATGAATTTCCTAATCCACCCAATTGAATATGAATTGAATGCCGGAATGTCCAGGAATGTTCTCTCCCCTATTGCCTTCAAATGTATCTCAGATGCAATAATAGTCTTGGAAACAATGCGCTTTATACTCTTCCACAGGAACTCAATAGGATTGAGATCAGGCGAATATGGCGGAAGGAGTACCAGCCTTATGTCAAGATCACGCGCCCTTCTTATCTTCATGGTACAGGCGCAGGAGACTGTAACTCTCTCAAATTACGCAAACATAGTCAGGGGGTTGAACTATTTTCAGGTTGGGCTTCTCTATCTTGTAAACGGACTTGCAGTCGTTGCAACACAGGGTCTGGTCTATAAGGTCATCGGGAGGATCGGTAACTACAACTCTTTCATCATCGGTAGCATTGTTTACTCGGCTGGATTCCTTTCCTACGGTTTCTTTTCAAACTTGTCGGGAATGCTGATTGCAACCTTGATACTCACCGTAGGGGAAGATTTTGCATTCCATGCGTCCGCAGCAATGGTCTCTCTGATCTCGAAACCTGAGAACATTGGCAAAAGCATAGGTCTCTACAATGCTTTCATTTCAGTTGCAAGGGCTATGGGACCTCTAGTAGGGGGAGCCGTCCTGAGCATCACCTCGGTGTCGTTCGAGATATGGGGACTGGCAACGCTGTCGGGTTTTTTGAGTGCGGCTGTATTCGGATTCTATTTCTGGGGAAGACGTGAGATACAAGAGAACAGAAATTCTGAACAAGCAGGTTGACTTTACTCAGAGAACTATTCCGAGAGATTTCAAGAATTTGAGATCCTTGGGATATCCTTCTTCCCCTTCTGGTGTTTCAAGGAATGCGGGCACTTTAGCCAGCTTGGGTTCTCTGAAAAAATCGACGTAGAAACTGTGTGAAATGTTTCCCTTTCCTAGGTTCTCGTGTC
>JAJYRY010000013.1 GCA_021793855.1 Thermoplasmata archaeon | reverse complement strand
AAGAAGAGGAAGAGGAGTCTGAAGCCGGGGTAGCTTAGCTGGTGGAGCGCCGGACTCATAGGGAATAACGCTTAATCGTCCGGAGAAATCCGGAGGCCCTGGGTTCAAATCCCAGCCCCGGCATACCCATACAAACTTTGCTCTTCATGTCGTGCAAGTTCCAAATTTACCCGTGTTTGTTACTGAAATCAAAGAAATTTCAAATGACTTGGGATGTAATCCTGAGCACAGAATTTGCCGCAGAATATATCAGCACTACACCAGCTATCGAAATGAAAGGTACGAACAGGCCTATTATCATCATTATTCCCGCAGTTCTGAAAGTTGACTTGTTGAAGTATGTCCCAAGCCTGAACGGACCAACTATGAGTGCAAGAATCTCCCCTATGAATGCCAATATCAATCCGATTACCAGCACCGCTATGATGCCGATAGACAGAGCAATTGCAGATGAAGAGAACAATGCCAAAGGGATGATTATGATTGAACCTAATATTATTACAAGTAAGCCGATGAAGAACATATTTACTCCCGTATACGGGGATGAAAATTCTTTTGATACTCCTTTGAGCGCCCTGTATCCTCTCCTCAGGAAAACAAACGACACTATCATCAATACTGCGGCAGCTATCCCGAGCCCACCAAGAGACAGTTCTATGCCCAGGCTTACTAATGGTGCAGCAGGTGCAGCTGAAGGGGCTATAAATGACGTAATGAGCTTGGGCAGTGAAAGCAGTGCAATAATAGCAACGACCGCATCTATCGCAAAACCAAAAATCGAGAGGATGGAGAACGTCCTTATGCTCCTGAGTGCTTCCATTTCAGAAGATGTTTTGGCAGTTTGATCCTGTCCCACTACTCCGTTCATTTTGTAATAATGTGCGATCCATATTAATACTTTTCAAATAGCAAGAGCAAGGAATTTGTGGAAGGGGGTTCCATTAGCGCAGAACACACTGCTTCATGGAAATCAATATGTTCTGAACTTCGTTACCTGAAACTGCCAATAATATTCAGGAATGGTTGTTCCTCTTTACCATCGTCCATCTTATGTGATCCTTGCCTAGCAGTAAATCCATTCTTGCCGAGACATTTGATACGATTTCAATTGAAATTGCGCCTAAGAGGGTAAGAAGATCCCATTTCCTCTCCCTAAGGAATTTTATGAAAATTTTGAGGAAAAGGGAAGTATCGCTGAACATGAGCGTATCCATTATCATGGGATCCCATCCTATTTTCCTAATCTCGATGTGCCCAAAATTCACCCTCCTCCTCTGCTGGAAAAGGTCCATTGGATTCGATGGTACCATATTTCTGACGTTCTCATCACCGAGATAGACGACAGACAGGCCGGCCTTGGAAGCCCTTATGCAGATGTATGCATCCTCGTTCACGACCTCTGGGATGTCAAACAGCAGTTCCTTCCTTGCGCAGATGAATTCGCCGCCGTGTACGTTCTTCCCGCTTCCTGAAAGATATGAAAGCTGGAGATCGTGCATTTCCCACATCAGTGATGCAACCTTTTCAGTGTAGTGCGAAGAGTTGGAAGGGACAACCCTGACTGTGACAACACCCGTCGTTCCTTCAAAAGAATCCTCGCATTTCTTGATCAGGAGAGGATCAAACGTTATATCCCCCGATAAAAGGAACACTATGTCGCCACCTATGTTCGGTACTATGGAAGTGAGGGCACTCACCTTCCCTTTCCTCTCTTTTTCAAGTACTTTTATGAGCCTCATATCCTCTATTTTTTCAATCTCAGGGGACACATTTTCCCCCCCATAAAGGAGGAACACCTGGTCAATGTCACTTTCCAGGACTGATTTGAGAGGAGAAAGCACGAGATTCCCGTCGTTATAGCTGAATATCACTGCCGTCTTCTTCATTTATTTATTCCTCCAAACGAAAGCTCTCCCATTCCCTTAAATTGTTAATGCATTCATATCTGAAATTTCAAGATAATATTTTTGGAGTATATCCTGTCTGACGAAAGCATTGGAAAAGAGAACTCCCTCCGGGATATAGTTCACTTGTCTTTCGTGGGACGGATGACAATTATGCAATGGGATGAGATAGGAATTCGCATCGAATGGGAATGAGATTAAAATTGCAGACTTAATATTCTGCAGATTAACCGTCGAATTACAACGACTCACATTCAAATGTAGGTACCAATTGTAACGTCATACCGCTTTGGTTGATGATGAGGCTCAGGCCAGGCGTGATTACATTGAAGTCAAGATCACTTATAGATGTTCTTCCTGTGCCCCAGAGACCTGATGATAATGACCCTCCTCTCTTCATCGATATCAGCGATCACAATGTAGTCACTTACCCTCAGCTTGAACTCTATCTTTCCAACGAGCCTCACGAAAAATCTGTGTGGGTCACTTCTCGCACTTTCTATTTTCCGTATTATCCTCTTCGCTGCCCGGGTGTCGAGACTCTTTCGCTCTGAACCCGACTTCTGCACTCGATATTTTGTGAGAACTCAAGTTCAAGCAACGTAAATGACACAGAAATAAATGTTGATGCCAGAAAAACTGGCATCTATTGTGGGAATATTTTTTCATCCTTTAGGCGGTAGTTGACTGGGTGGTTCCTGCAGTTTATCGGGTTTGCGACCCTTATTCCTTCTTCTCCTCATCGCAATCACAGCTCCTATCGCCGCGATTATTACCACTATTACGCCAATCAACAGATAATTGGTTGTGGCAGGCGGAGTTGTGGTCTTGGATATAGGACTGACATTGATAGGAACGTTAGTACTCGATTGCGTTGTTGTGATTTCACCACCTGATGTGGTGGTTTTATAGCCACTAGGTAGTGTTATGGAGAATGAATATGTCCCATACGGTTCCGTGAATGTGATTGAGTTAGCAGTGGAAGATTTCATTGTTCCGTTGAGTGTCACCGACCATAATGTGCTAGACGGTAGTCCAGATTCGGTGAATATTATCGTATATGTAGCTGTGGTGTTTGAGACGAAAATGACGGTTTGAGTGATGTTCCTTCCATTCAATATTATGGTCCCAGAAGAGTTTGATGCAGTGTATCCTTGAGGTATTGAAAGGGAGTAAGGGTAGGTCCCGTTAGGTTCAGAGAATATTATATCATTGGTGGTCGATGATTCGGTCGTTCCATTAAGTGTGACTGACCAAGATGTACCAGAAGAGAGACCATTCCCTATGAAAACGATCTGGTACAACTTCGTTGGTGCAGTATTAAGGCTGATATTCTCCCAGGTGGTCGAGAATGGTGGTGAATATATTTGACGACTGTCAGTTACGTACCCAGGAGAGGAATATGAGATCGTTGTATTACCACTGAACACAGGGAACGAATATTCAGAATTGGTGATGCCACTTTGAATACCGTCTATGTAGAGAGACCCGTTATTTGGAGATACAAATCCTCTGACGGTAGATACAGGATTGGCACTTACCATGGAATAATAGTCATTGAAATAACTCCCGTTATAGTAATAGACAAGAGCAAATCTGGAATAGTTGATGCTCGTTGCTGAATTTATCATTGTACCAGAGCCTGTGATGCCCGTAGGGATGTACGATACCTTACTCCCTGAACCGACTGCAACCACGTAGGAATCACCATCAGACCACTGGCCGCTCACAATGTAATCATGCCCATCCCAATCCGTTGAACTCGGGCTAAAGTATGGAAGCCATAAGGCGGTGTGCAGGAAAGAATTCCCCGAATAATAGAAAATGCCAACGTAACCAGTTCCGTTCTGCCCTGTTGCAATTATGTCGAATGAATACTGTCCTGAAGAGAGGACGGCTGAACTTGTTGACATCACGTTTCCTATTTCAATACCCTGCGGAAGCATGGCAGTCAAATTATCTGCAGTTAAATTTGACAGATAGAGAATACCCAGGAAACCCTGATTCCAGTAGGTGGAGAATGCAATGGCATCAAGGCCTTCTATATAATCAATGGCAAGACCATCTTCACCACCGTTGTATTGATAGAGATGGATGTAGCTAGTGAGATTAGTGAACCTTGTGCCACTTATCTCTCCCAGATAGTTGTGGCCGCTTGCAGCAAGCGCAATATATATGGAGCTGCTGGATGCTGTTACGGAAGTAATGGTACCTAAGGGCATATGCTGCCAGGTCTGTGGCATCAGGCCGGTCATGTTCTCTAAGCTCATGTCGGTAAGATTGTAAAATCCAAGGATGCCTCCACTCCCGTCGTTAGAACCCCCTAAAACAAATCCTGAACCAAATGAGACTGCAGACCTGAAGTATCCCCGTATCTGGGAATTTATTGGAACAAAGGAACCATCTTTCACATCATATAACCCAAGCCCCTGGCCGTAGTAGAGTATGTAGCCATCATTATATACGGACCCAGCGTCCCACATTATTCCAGAAACCTTGGAGGTGATGTTTGAGTTTGACGTTTCTTCCTTCTGCGTGAAATTTATGGAGATTGACGGGAAAAGGGAGGATTTGATGGGATAGAATGTCTTGGAGGGGTAGTATATCGAATATTCGGTTGCAAATGGATATACATATATCCCACTCGTGAACGGAGGGAGAATGATTGTGGATGTTCCTTTGATTGCGTAAATGTTCCCGTTAGCAGATATGTTCCATTCAGTCCCAGCAGGAAGGTTCTCGCCAGTAATGGTCAGATGTACCTGCATATTGCTGAAATTGATGAAGTAGACATTACCATTCATAGCATCAAGGTTAAGTTTCTCTCCCTCCCAGTTTATAGAATTATTACCTGCACTCAAACGAAGGGAAAAGTAACCCGAGCCTCTGATGAGGGATCCATCAACCGTCACATTATTTCCTGCCCCAAGGTAACCTGTCAGTATTGGCGCGTTTTCATTGAAGCTTAGGTTGAATAATTGCGGATCAACATAGATTCCAGAGCCATACGTTGCAACGTAGGACGTTCCATTGCCGCTCGAGAAAAAGCTGTTTATTAGAGTGGAGGGGAGGTTGTAAGATACATTCGTCCAAGTACTGCCCATATTTCCAGAGAGATAAATTCCCTCATCTGAAATGAAGACCAGTTCTAATTTTCCCCCAATCTCCTGGAAATAAATGGATGCGAAAGAAAGTTCGTATTCTTCTGAACTCAATCCGAGATAATCGAACGTCTTCCCTCCGTTATAGCTTATCACTGCCCTGTATGTGTAAGGGCTGCCGTAGAGAGTGGTGGCAGCAATTATCGAAGAGTTAGAAGGATCAACAGCTAGCGATCCAAAGTAGGCAGTGTTGACCTTGTTCCACAAAATTCCATTGTCCTGTGAAACGAAGAGTCCGGAACCGTTGGCTGCATAGAGAATGCTCTGGTCTGAGGGCGAATCAACCACAGTAGAGGCGTTGGCTGGCGAATTCTTTATGAGAGACCAGCTTGATCCTCCATCCGTGCTGATGAATATCCCGTCTCCTCCAGGAACGAATATTTCATTTCTTGAGAATGCAATGTTTTCAACGCTCGGATTGACTTCTGCTGTGAAATTAATGTCAGGAAGGAAGAATGACGTTCCCCCATTATTTGAAACAAAGAAGAATGGTCCTCCCACGGTGGTATGAGTCTCCGTCCATATTATGACGATAGACGAGTTGTATGGGTCTACTGCAACAACTCCCAGATATCCTTTCGTATTTGTCGTCCAACTGTTTCCAAGGTTATTGGAATATAATGGGTTGGTCCCTTCTCCAACTGCAAAAATGCTCTGGTTGTCCACCGCTAGCTGGAGCAGCAGGTTCGTCTGCGCATCCGATATCTGGGCCCATGTTTTCCCGCTGTCAAATGACCGGTATAAACCCGTTTCAGAGCATAGGAATAGTATGCTGCTGTTCAGCGGGTCGACGTTCAGCTCATCGGTAAAGAGGGAAGTACTGGGGGGAGTGAGGCCCGTAAAACTGACCCCTCCGTCAGTGGACCTGAAGATGTAACCATTGCCGACAACATAGAGAATGCTGCCATTAGTGGGGTCGTAAGATATGTATGATGGTGGTTCCGGCAAGTACCCCATTCCCAGCTGTGTAGTGTTGACCTGTTCCCATGTTCTTCCGCCATCTGATGAACTGTAAAGAGACGGGTTTCCAAGCCCGTGTCCATTTCCCCTGATATATGGTGAACTTATGAGTGCCCACATTATAGAGCTGTTAGACGGTTTGGCTATGATCTGGCTTATTGAAGGCTCCTTCCCGTCGAATTCTGACTGCGTGAAGTTCTGAAGGAGCTTGAAGCTCGCACCGTAATCAGTGGACTCAAGTATCTGATCGGTAACGTTGGTTGATAGGGACCAGAGTCCCACATAGATCCTAGACCCGTTGTCAAGAACAAGGGAAGAAGTCACAATCTGGGAAAAATTGGCCATGGTGGTCCAGGTCGTCCCAAAATTGGTAGATTTCAGCAGGGAATAAAATGTGGTGGCGTAGAGTGTACCATTGAGATACTGCAGGTCAAACCCTCCTAGATCGTAAGTCTCTTCCCAGCTTTCTCCTCCATTAATTGTCTTGAAAATGGCACCGCCGACAGGGTCACCCCCATTCAACCCCCTGCTCTCCACCACGACGATGTTGGGATTGCTGGGATTGACGGCAATTGCCGTTATGGCTGTAGAGGTCAGTCCGAGATTCTCCACAGTCCACGTTTTCCCTCCGTCCGTTGACCTCAATATTCCCCCGAATCCTGTATCACCAGGATATCCGTTCGGTCCTGCAAAAGGATAACTCTGTCCTGCAGCCGCATAAAGTATGTTCATGTCATAAGGCGAATAGGCTACGTCCGAGATCATCCCACCTGATGTCATATTGCTTCCCGGGATGGAAATATCTGATGGCCCAATGCTTCTCCATCCCTCTGCGAGTGTGATCCTTGAGGAGCTGTTCCCGCTGATGATGAAGCCATTTATCACTGAACTGTCCAGCAGTATCTGCGTGGATACCTGTTCCCTCAGGATAGGCTGGAAAACGAGGTAGAAGAGGAGGGTTTGAGGTGAGACAATGGTGAAACTTCCAGTTGCACTGAGCTCCATTACTCCACTTGAAAGATTGCTGTAGCTGAAGGAGACGTACTCCGAGGAAGGGACGGAAAGGGTGCCATTGAATTTCAGCAGTGAGGGGTCATAGGAATAGACCTGCTCCAGATTTGTGAGTGATGGAGCGCCATTCAGGTACACAGGCACGTAAACCTCTCCGGAGTAGGAAGTGGATGAATTTCCAAGGGAGAATGTGCTAACCCCCTTGGAGGGTGTCGGGAGGATAGGCCCAAGAGCAATCTCCTGGTATATGCCGTCATACCTGAAAGAGGATGTGGAAGAGTTGAGCGGAACTGCATATATGGCAGCCCTGAAATCCATCGCAGGATTGGCAACATAAACAGGCTGGGAAATTATCATGTCCTGGTCGCTGTATACGTAGCTAGAGGAGTTCTCGAATCTCACTACAAATACTTCAGTGTTTGGATGCTGCGGGACAATGAGGAGTGTGCCGTTTGTCTCACTTGTCACATCTACGAATTTACCGTATCTGCTCACGTTCTGCCACGGAAAGGAGAAGTTGCCTGATATAGGATAAACATCGTAGCTGACCCCTGACGGGACTTCGTATGGGGTATACGGCCCTTTGTTGATTATCATCTCTCCCTGCGGAATGCTCCTGTTCTGAAGATTGCCTTCCACCCCGAACAAGTTCATCCCTGCTACAGTTCCGTAATGCCCATCCTCCCAGTCCCTTTCCCCGTTGAGGAAGGAGACGTTAGTTGCGCGCTCCCAGCTTCCGTTCACCCTGAAAGACTCCACATTCGGAATCACGATCGATCCCGGGTAAACTTCATTGAGGCTCGAATAGAGCGAGACCTCCACTCCAAGGTATGCATTTCCGTTTGCGAAAGCGGTGGGTGCATCGTAGAACGCAGTGCCGCTTTCCGTCACTGGAAGACCGTTTATCAGGAATTCCCACGAACCGTTGGCCACACTCTGCATCGTGAATGTGTACGTCTGGTTGGGAACAAGCGGGAAGTTCGTATCCACTCCACCAGGGGTGGATGCGTAGTTGGAGAAGACGCCCCATCCTCCGTATGAGACGTCGTACGTTCCATTCCTCACGTTGTCAAACCCCAACTGCGCCCACCAGTATTTCCCTGTCTCAAGGTTGTAGTACCCCTCACCGATCCATATGGAGAGTGGGACGGCCTCATTGTAGTACGGAGCGACGAGAGTGAATGACATACCCGTATTGTTCTTCACAAGGAATGTCCCGATATTTCGATTAAGGGTTCCAGTTCCAAATATCTCCTGGAAGTGCGGCGGGAGCGTTATCAGGGAGGCTGAACTGTTGGAGATGTAGTAATTCCACAGGTCAAGCGCAAAGTATCCTGATGAATGTCCAACATCTGTTACCTGGACAGTTATGATGCTCGATGACTGGAAATTCACGTAACCGTATCCTTTGGTAGTTGTGGTCGTGTTGAAGTTGGTCGGCTGACCGGTGATATTCTCGTAGTATACTAGTCCTGTGCCATTGTAAACCAAGATATTCAACGTTGTGTTCATGACACCAAAATCAAGTGCACTAGGTCCTGGCTGCGAGCTCAAGCTGAACGTCCTTTCCTGAGAAACGTTAAGGGGAGTATAAGGCTGGTAATATTCGGAAACGGCAGTCCTTTGGAAATTTATCACGAATGTCAGAGGAAGACCAGAAACGTTCAACGATCCAGAGGCCTCAGGTGTCACGTATGAAGAGGAAGACAGTACAACGTAGTTGTAGCTTCCATTAGGCTCGGAGAATTCAATCGTTGAGTTCCGAGACCCGTAAGAGATGTTCCCCGAATTGTTCATTATGACTTCCACAGTCCATAATGTTCCGGATGGAAGCCCCTTTTCATTGAACGTGATGGAATACTGTGCAGGTAGGTTAGCATTGGATGCAGCAACTTGAGGCATAGCGTTCAGCGCAGGCATGTTCTCGAGCATTAGAACAGCGATCAAGAAAAATACAAGGAGTTTCACTGAGAGACTTATAATTTTTTTCCTTTGATAGATCAATATAATTACCTCTCTATGCCTATAAATGGTCTGTAGCTTATATATCCCTTTCGGAACTATTTCCTTCGTTGTAATAAACGGCATTGTAAGTGCTAATTGATAGAGCTTAGCGCACGAACAATTGTCCCAAAACAAGGTAGAGCTCCTTCCCGAACTTTTAGTTTGATATCGTTGAAATCGATAAATCTAATTGGTTAGCCGCATATCAAGTGGACATCAACAAAGGGCGAAAAATAAAAAGGAGAGTAATAATGGGTTCTGAAATTCTCACACAATAGTTCTATCGTGAAAGCAGCTACTTCTTCCTCCTAGATCTCATTGCGAGACTCACTCCCGCTAGTACTATGACTATAACTATCACGAAAACAACTATGACCACATCATTGGTCGGGGATGTCTTGGCAGGGGTATTTGTCTTCTCAAGGGACAGGGCGGTCAGCTGCGTTGCTGTGGATGACGTTACCGTTATGTTTTCCGTATAGGTGCTGTATCCAGGAGCACTTACCTTCACCTCGTATGTTCCAGGGGGCAGCGAGATGTTGAACTGGCCATTTGTTTGTGTGTACGCCTGTCCGTTCACGTATATGGTGGCATTTGCCGGTGTCACAGAACCGGTGAAGTAACCTGCAGTTATGACCTGGGAGAAGACGATTGATTCAGTCATTGAAGAACCATTCACAATGACATTCCCATTTTCAGGTGACACTGTATAGCCAGTCACGTTAGCTATCGCAAAGGTATAGCTCCCATTAGTCACAGAGAACGTGACGGAATCAAACGAGGTGGACACCGATGTACCGTTGAAATCAACTGTCCAAAGTGTTCCCGAAGCAAGCCCCGTTACAAAGAAGGTCACGTTGTATTTTTCCTGATAGAATGCTGTGTTGATGTATAGTGGTGAATCGACAACCCTTACTTCACCCGAGATCTGCGTGGCTGTATATCCAGATGGGGGGACTATGATGTAAGTGTAATTTCCGGGTAGTACAAGGAACGATATGTTGTTGGATGTGGAGGACTCAGTGGTTCCGTTCAGTGTCACTGACCACTGTGAGCCCGCAGGCAGGCCAGTCTCGTTGAACTGGAGCGAATATTGCAGTTCAGAGAACTTGATGTTGACAGTCACTGTCGACCCTTTCACAGTGAAAGTACCGTTAACGGGACTTGGTTCAAACAGAGTGTTGCCTGTAGATACTGAATAGTTGTAAGTGCCATTTGCCAGCAGAAAAGTTATGGTTGCCGAAGATGAATAAGCGCTTTGCCCATTTGTAAGGTTCACATACCATATCCCGGAAACCAGTCCTGTCTCCGTGAATATGACGCTGTACTTGGAAACAGTTACTGAAGGTGAAAAGACTATCGTGATGCTCACGTTCTTACCTGTGATATTGACCTCTCCAGAAGACGGTATTGCAGTGAATCCCTCAACAGTTCCGACTGCATAGTAATATGTGCCATTTGATTCGTCAAATATGAGCGTAGACGAAGAGGAAGACTTCAGGGTCCCATTCAGAGTTATATTCCACGCAGTCCCTGATAACAGCCCAATTTCCTGGAATGCAATTTGGTATGTTTTTGGAACAAGTGTCTTGAAAACAACATCCACTGTCACGGTTTTCCCAGATACGTTAAAGCTGCCGGTTGCATGATATGTAGCCCCTGCTGTTGCATTGTAGGAATAGCTGCCGTTTGTGAGGTTAGTGGAGATGCTGGAAGTATCCGTTCGAAGTGATTTTCCATCTGAAAGGTTGAGATACCAGGTAGTACCTCTGGGTAAACCCGAACTCATGAATGTGACTTTATAGGATGAAACTGCCGAAAGGAAAACATAGCTTCCTGCAGCTAAAGTCTCGTTCTTCTGAAGAATGATCGATGAATTTGAGTTGTAAACCTTTATATTGTAAGTGCCAGCTGCTAATGTGAGATTTGCGTCCCCTCCCACGAAATTGTACCTTGTACCGTTAACAACAACATACCCTGATGTTCCAGGGACGGATATGTTCAGCAGTGCTATCGCACTCCTGTTGTATATCTGCTCAAGTTTACCTGGGCCACTAGTGATGGAAGCGAAGAGGGAACCGTTGGAGAGGTAATATTGTGCATTTGAAGTAACGTTCCTGATTCCTTCAGCAGTATCACTCCCGAAGTTGTATGCATTCGTTATCATCTGGTAGTTGTGTCCGTTGAAGTAATCCAGCTGCAGAGCGACTGATGAATTCGTGTCATTTGTCTGCGTTCCGTCACCTGGTCCGCCAAGTATCAGTTCCGCATCGTAGAAAGAATAGCCATTAGGCTCATAATTAAAGCCATTGACAACGAAGCCACTGATCTTTGTTACATTGGTAGCGAAGTTGAAAAGCACGTTGTCGTAGGTTTGCCAGCCGTGACCATCATTGTAAGTGAACTCTAATTCAGGGATTCCATGTGAAGTGGAGGTATAATTTATAGCCATCTCCATGTTGAAGGGGTAGGAGACGTAGATGTCATTCCCAGGAAGACTCTGGTTCGCGAAAGAATAGTAGAAGAATGTGCCGGAGGAATTGCCTACCGTTCCATTTCCGCTTAGAGTCGAATTGTAGACGCCGGCGCTTGGCGCGCTAATATTCCACACGTTGTCTATAAACCCTATTGAGGGGGTGGAAGAGGTGTTGAAATCTGCAACGTTCTGTACCCAGTACACATACTCCTTAGATCCATCGTAGAAGACGAAGTTTATGTTTAGCTGGAATGTCATCTCGGTGGCAGAAGCATTAAGTGAGGAATTGTAAGTCCTGAGATTCTTTATGTCAACATGCCCAAGGAATGAGGTAGTAGAATAGTTGTACGGTATACCCCCTGAACCGATTCCATAATCAGCTATACCCATAGGTGCCGGTTCCGCAGAATATAGACTGTTTACACTCACTACTTGCCCGGATTGTTTATTTCCGCTACCGGTAGCAGGGATGTAGTTTGAGAGGGCTGCTGACTTAGCGTCTGTCCCCAATGGGGAATTTTGGTTTACAGCGAATTGAATCGCTCCTGAGAGCAAGAATAATGATATAATGACAATTGCAAAGACCTTGATGTACTTCTCGCTCTTCATTTGAATCTTTTCTCCATAAAACTTTGACTCTTAATATCCTAAGTACTTTTTGTCCGCTAAAAATTCAATAACAACCAAGCAAATCGGTCGATGTATTGGGGTAAACGATGTTTATTTTCAAGACCTGAGAATATTTAGTTTTGAATTGCGTCATTGTCCAAGTAGTACCTGAAAGCAAAAAGAAAAAGTAATTCACATGCTCATTGAGTCTTCATCCTCTTATACACGGATATTCAGTATGTTTTAAAAAATTCCTGAAGATCTTAATTAAAGGATTTAAGCATGATTATTTGAACGTTTTACGAAAGCTCCATAAGAAAACCCTTTGAAAGGGGCGAGATGTGACATAGTGTTGGGGATGACCTGTTGCACCAAATGGCTGAATTACTAGGAAGTTCTCTTTTTTGTTACAAGCGCTTCAAGGAATCTCTGTGCCAGTTGAGGATTCTTAACGATTTCTGATATAACCGCTTCAACTATCTCGTCCTTGGATTCTGGATCGAAATTCTTCAGTATCTTCTTTGTTCTGTCATCATCTTCTGAAGAAGTAGCAGAAGAAATTGAAGTCTCCTTTACTTCGCTCGCTGTCTTACTGTCATCTTTCTTATACAGAGAAGTACCGCATCTGTAACAGTAAGAGGCATTGGAAGAATTCTCTGCCCCGCAGCTCTGGCATATCACTGGTTGAGGCTGATTCGTATTTCTCTCTCTACCCCTCTCCTTATCAATTCCATAGACCTTCAAAATCGCATCATCTACCTGCTCATCGCTGAAATTCACATAAATCCTGGACATCCTTGATCCATGGACCCATCCCATAGTGGATTCCAGAGGTGCCTGTTTCAAGTCTTTGGCCAGGATTGTCGCTCTCGTATGCCTGAACAAGTGAGGATGTATCTTTCTATTGATTCCCGCCCTCTTGCTAACTTTATAGAGCATCATATTCACGTCATTCCATTTCATGGGCCCAGTTCCACGTATCATGGTAAAGAAGAAACCATCAGGATCATTTCTTTTAGAACCTTCTAGGTACTGTCGTGCCAGTGCAACACTTTTCCCCACAACCCTTACCTTCCTTACTCCTGTCTTTCCCTTCACCGTCAGTCTCAGTCCATAAGTGTCGAAATCCAGGTCCTTTACCCTAAGAGTTAAGAGTTCACCAATCCTACATCCGGAATCGTATAGCATCGATATCATGGCACTATCCCTATCGTTACGGCAAGCGCTTAGAAGTTTTGTTAGCTCGTCTGCAGTCACTATGTCTTCCGGTTTCTTCTCCTTGGCAGGATTCCAGTTCAATCTTAGCCATCTAACAGATTCCATATACTTCCCATCGTCATAAATGCGGTAGAATTTCTTGAGGGTCATGTACATTCCATTCATCGTGCTGTCAGCATAATTTCCGTTTCTCCTCGTCTTGGATGCTTTGAGTTTCAGTATTGCAGTCTTGATATCCTGTTTAGTAGGATGCAGGAACGAATCTCCCATGATTCGGCCCAGTACCTTCAATCTCGTGATGTAGAAGTACTGCCTGTGCTTAGATAGGTTGTCCATAGTTAGGTCGTCTATGAAATCTAGAATTGCTTTCTTAACCCCAGGACTTAAAGAATCATCCCGATTCAAACGAATTTTTGTCTGTTCTAGAGTTTCCTCTATATGATAAACGCTATCCCCCTCCATGAAGAAGTAAGAAAGTAAGGTGATATAAATCTGATTCAACACATCAAACAAAAATCAAACAATTCAATTCTATGGCAGTCATTCCAAATTTTTTGTACCTTAGGTCTTGGTATAAATATTTCACAATTCGTCTCCACCCTAAACATCGGAACTTTCCTGCTACTTCATTTGTAAGTTCCTTTCATATTCCTCATCCAGGACCTTTTTAAGGTCTACTTTTTGTTTGAGTTTTTTTGCATAAGTGGTAGTGAAAAAATCCGTGTGTGATACTGATGTTGGTGCTGATCGGCTGATTACTACTTCTGTACCTCTAAGATCAATCAATACCTCAGAGAACTCTTTGATTCCAAGTTTATCTCTTATGTCCTTAGGTATCACGATTTGTCCTTTAGGTCCTACCTTCATTCTCCTTGCCATTTCCTGGTATATGTATTAACTGTTATTTATATGCTCCATCCTCTTCCCTTGACTTAATTCTCGGTCCTAAAGTACGATTCGGATGAATGAACGAGTATGAATAAACAATCTCCGGCATCGGAATAAGTAGGCTAGTCAGTTCCGAAATGGCAATATGGGTCTCGCCGCTCTCCAGAGACGAATTTCAGTGAGCATAAGAGACTATCTGTTATAGGTAATGATGAATAGTCGCTCGAGACTAACGGAACAATCTAACTTATTACTAAGCCGTGCAAAGAAGTCATATGCTTTGAACTGGCCGCAAGGTTCAAGGTCAATTCTCTCTTAGGAAGTGAGATTTGTAGCTTACTTCCTGAAGAAGAGTTTAAAAATGAAACGTATGACAACTTTTGATTTCAAAATAAATATCTAAATATAAATTGTTTATTCACTTGCAGAAAATATGAGGTTTTCTGACGTCAGAAAAATGTCACAGGTGGATAAAAAATTCACAACGTTTATATATCATTAATATTCTCCTAAGGTTGGAGGTTTAAAATAATGTATAAACCTAACAACAAAAAAATGCTTACGGTATTGATCACAGTAGCAATGATATTCAGTGCTTTAGCAGTTCTT
>JAJYRY010000012.1 GCA_021793855.1 Thermoplasmata archaeon | reverse complement strand
AGGAACGGGGCTTCGTGGCCTCTAGTTTACCGGTTGTCTGACAAGGCATTCGCCGGGCAGCCACGTCATATGCGGATAAGAGCTGAAAGCATCTAAGTTCGAAACCGTCCCTGAAAAGAGGCATCGTTATCAGATCTCCTGTAAAAGACAGGGTTGATAGGATCGGGATGTACGCATCAAGCCGCAAGGCGAGATGTTTAGTCCGCGATTACTAAAGATCGAAAATCTGTAAAATCCATCATCTAACCCTTGCTGATTTATGAGCAACTTTTCTATTTGTTTAGCCTCTAATCTTAGGGACCTTTTCCTTGTCCGAGTACAAATTTGTCATAATAGAATCAGCCTTGAGAGTCCTTATGAATGAGTTGTGATGTAAGTCAAAGAATGAGGTGAAACCAAGCGATGTTAATTATGTTTTAACATTTAGACTAATTTTACTTCTTCTTGCTTTCGAACAGTTTTTCCAAGTCATCGGCATCCTGGGTGGAAAGGGATATGTTTCCACTTCCAACGTTCTCCTCTAGTTGTTCTTCCCTTGTGGCCCCTAGGATTGGAAAGATGTATTTCCCTCTGTTGATGAGCCAGCACAGAGCAAGTTGCGACATGGTCACATCCTTTTGTTTGGCAATCACGCTGAATTTTTCGAGAGATGCCTGGTTTTCCGCTTGAAGTTGGTTCTTCTCAAACCATCTCTCATATTCCTTTCGCGAATCCCTGCTGTTTTCTTTGATGTATCTCCCTGCAAGGACTCCTTGCGCTAGTGGACTGTAGATCATCGATGCAAGCGAGTTGTCCTCTGCTACCTTTATGTTAGTATTCTCCAGTTCCCTCTCAATCAGGTTGTACTTGTCCTGAATGAAAGCCGGCGGTTCAAGTGGCTCAAAATATCTGAGATTGAGAAATTTGATGATGCTGTGGGCGGAGTGATTCGAAATTCCATAGTGAAGTATCAAACCCTCGTCCTCAAGGATATTCATCGTCTTTGCAGTTTGCTCAATTCCGCTATCTTCATCGGGGCCATGAACCATGTAGAAGTCCACATATTTCAACTTGAGTCTCTCCAGACTTTTTGCAATTGCACTCCGCACGTGTTTCCTATTGGCACCCAGGTCATTTGGGAGAGGTCCAGTTCTGCCCATTACCTTCGTAGAGATCACAAAGCTCTCTCTATCATAACCCTTCAATGCTTCTCCAACAATCTTCTCTGCTAACCCAACATTCTCAAAATTCGTTGTAAAAGTATCTCTATCATAAATCCCCCTGTAAACGTCAGCTGTATCGAAAAAGTTGATACCTAAATCGTATGCTTTCTTTATCAATTTAATTGAAGTTTGCCTGTTTACTTCCCTCTTTCCGCTTGTTTCACGGCTCGGAAGATACCACGTACCAAATATCAATTCAGAAACCTTGACTCCAGTCTTGCCAAAGCTCTTGTACTTCATGATTCAGTTAACCGCAACTCATTCAAATTTTTTAGGTTCCAAACTGCGGAACTAGCTGATGAGAATCGAGTTCCAATTTGTCATCATTACGGTCATGCTTCCAAAAGAAGTTAATATTGCCGTGCTTATAGGGAAAATCAGGCGGAGGTTGTCGAGCTTGGTCAAAGGCACTAGATTCAGGGTCTAGTCCCGTAGGGGTTCGCCGGTTCAAATCCGGCCCTCCGCACTGAGAGAAATAATAGATCAGGTTTGTCAAAAACAGTTGTTGATTAAGCATCTCTTTTCAGTAACAGTAAATGTATGGATAAGAGAGGTGAATTTTGGCATCTAAACCCACGGTAGGCGGGGTTATGCCTTCTGGTCACTAAATCCATAAATACGGATATGTTGTTTTAGAACAATGAAAGTACTCGTCTTTGTGAAACAAATTCCCGACGTGCATGACATAAAATTCGACTCGGTTACTAACAGGATATTGAGGGAAGGAGTACCATTGATGATGAACTCTTTTGACAAGAAGGCGGTTGAGGAGGCAATAAGGCTTGGAGAGAAGTATGGCGCAGAGACGATCATAGCTTCTATGGGTCCCCCGAGCGCAGTCGATGTTCTAAATGAGGGTATGAAAATGGGGATACAAAAAGGTTACCTCTTAACTGATAGAAAATTCGGTGGATCGGACACACAGGCAACTTCAACGATACTCTCCAGGTTCGCGTCCACAATTAAGCCTGCCATCATTCTTACTGGAAAATATTCGTTGGACGGAGAAACTTCCCAGGTCCCCCCAGAAATAGCTGTAAAACTATCCTACAATTTTAAATCAAGCATTTCGAAGATTGAAGTTAATGGTGACAAAGCTGTAGTGGAACACGAAAATGAACTCGGGCTATACAACATCGGTGTTACTCTCCCCGCTGTCTTTTCCGTGAGTGAGAAGATTAACAAAGCAAGACCAATCAAACCCGGAGCCCCGGATTACTCAGATTCCATCGTCACAATTGATTCGTCGACGTTGAAACTAGATTCAAATGGTGTCGATATGAGCCCTACAGTTGTGTTTGCAACTAAGACCATGCAGAGTACCAGGAGATGCGAGATTCTAGAAACGAACCAAGACGTATTCAGAACATTGACGGCAATCTTAAAGGAAAACCAGGTCAAAGCAGAGACATCGTCGAAAGTTCCAATGCCGAGCTTCAGTTTGGAGGGACCGCTGATTATGGGAATCGCACTTGATGACCCACAGATTTCGGTGGAGATTGCCACTAAAATTTCATCCCTTGCCATGTCGAATAATCTCAACCCAGTAATGTTAGGGAATATACC
This sequence comes from Thermoplasmata archaeon, assembly GCA_021793855.1. Next base: position 12,249 of record JAJYRY010000012.1, on the reverse strand, counting down.
ACAAGAAAAACTCAAAGGAATGCGATCACCCGTCTATTATCATTTAGGGTCGCAAGATTTGTTTGATATGCTGACGGCGCTACTGAATTTCATCGATGAGAAACATCCCGAATATGTCATTTTTCCTTCTACTACTAGGGGGAGAGAACTTGCCGGGACAATTGCAGGTGAACTTAACCTTGGTCTTACGGCGGATTGTGTGGACCTTGAAATAGACAAAGGAAGATTGATACAACACAAACCTTCATTCGGCGGTTCAATAATCGCTTCAATCTATTCTAAGACAAAACCCGCAATGGCAACAGTTAGACCAGGCATTTTTGAAACGATGCTAACGGACGAAGCGTTTCAGGTCAAGGAATTGGATGTTGAAAGCTACAGACACGAGGAGATTCTTTCTTTTTCGCCTGTCCCTGAAGAATACCAGCCACTTCATTCCGGAAGGATTGTATTTGGAATTGGGAGAGGCGCAACTAGTAAGGAAACGATCAAGAAAGTGTTGCAGCTTGCGCAAATGACGGGCGGGACTATTGGCGCATCGAGGCCGGTGGTAGACATGGGGCTCATTCCAAGACAGCAACAAATAGGCCTGACAGGATATTCAATTTCTCCAGACGTATATATTGCTTTAGGTATATCCGGTCAAGCAAATCACGTAGTCGGTTTAAGATACTGCAAAAAGGTAATAGCAATCAACACAGATCCCAATTCAATGATATTCAAATTCGCCGATTATGGCTTAATTATGGATGTCACAAAATTCCTAGATGGAATGATTTCGCAAATAGACACAGAATCTTCGACTATTCATTGAAATTCCTCCCTTGGGACACCTCTCAACCAATAGAAAACTCAAATCTTCGAAACTCACATACATATAGTCTCGTCAAGGCCTATTCCTGTTCATTGATTCACATAGTGGATACTGGTTATGAAGAGGGGCAACCCACTAAATCATTAATTAGATCAGAGAGGACCAATCCCCTTCTCTTATTCTTGCTAGAGTTTCTCATTCGGCCTGTAGAACTTGCTTGCAACTATCCTCTGATGATTCTCGTCATAGGCATAGACCGTGGAAAGGTCTTCATCTTCCGTTATTTCATGGCTCCCATCGCAAAATGGTTTGTTGTTAGAAAGACCACATCCACAGAATTCGACTTCAAATTCCAATAGCTTGGAGTTAGAATCCACTTTTTCCGCACCTTCAATGTCCCTGATCTTTATCCTATATGGTCCAGTCCTTTCATGAGTTATTATACGCATAACTGCTAACTTAAGCAAGATTAAAAAATCTTACCGTTGCAATAGCTGCTTATTGACATTATTCCATTCGCCTGGAATTTCTACCTCTCTAAGAAAATACGCATTCCTGTTTCCATAAGATAAGTAGGTGTCAAAAACGAAGTAGAACTAAGTGTTTGCTTGCAACCCTAACTAAGAGTAAATTAACAGAGCAGGGCAGTCACTGAATTTGTGGTCGGAATTGTCACTCTATCCGTTACCTGTAGTATCAGCTAGCAATACATTTCCTTCAATCGCTAGAGGTTATCTCCAACGTTCGGGCAGAATCCAATCAATGTCTTTGCAGCTCCATCTCTCCAGGCTCTGTTCAGAAGCCAAGATCATATCACCCGAATTCAGAAGTATTGCGTATGGTGCAAAAGGCTTCCAATACGGCGCCCTACACTTCAGAGTAACTTTTCAACATACTGTTTCAAGGCGACTGCATTATTGATATCCTCGACTTTGCTGGAGTAGAGAAATATCACATCATTCTTTTTACACAAATCAAGCAACTCAGCAGTGAGGGGATTCTTGTCAAGTTCTTTGAAATATCTTCTCTTGAATTCATCCCACTTTTCGGGATCGTGTAAATACCATTTTCTCAGTTCATCAGTGGGAGCAATTTCCTTCATCCACTTATCCAGTTTAAGTTTCTCTTTTGTGATACCTCTCGGCCAGAGTCTATCAACCAGAATCCTGTACCCCTTTGACTTAGAAGTCTCGTTATAGATTCTTGAAATGGTAATCACTCCCGATTGATTAAAAAAGAGTTGATAATACTTACTCCGAAAATCTGAAAACGACTTTTTTTATATTTTAGCTTGGAAAGATTTATTAAGTACGCTTTAAGTCTCTAGAGATGGACTCTAGTCTCTCTCTCAGTATAATAACTGCTACCCTCAATGAGTGGGGAAATGTCTCGCAGTTTGTTGACAGAGTGGAGAAGGCAGTTGGAAAAGGGCCGCACGAGATTATTGTAGTTGATGACAACAGCAGTGACGGAACGATAGAATTGTTAGAAAAAATTTCTCTCAGTAATCCGAACGTGAGGATAATAGTAAATTCACAAAGGGAGGGGCTCTTGAGATCTAACCTGAGAGGCCTAAAAGAATCAAGAGGAGGGATCAAGATAGTGATGGATGCAGATCTTCAACATCCTCCAGAGATAATCGGAAACATAGTGAGACGCCTTGAAGGGGGGGAAGACTTTGCCGTCATGAGCAGATTTGTAAATGGTAGTCAAATCTATAACAGGAACCCATACAGGGAATATGCCACTTCACTAGCAATCTCACTTTGTCACTGGATAGTTCCACAGACGAGAAAATTCAAGGATCCCATATCCGGCTTCTTTGCAATCAACTCGAACATTGAGATACCCTACGAAAAGCTGTACGGTTTATTTGGAAACCAGAGGGGCTACAAGATTCTTGTACCTATAATAGCCAACAATGTGAAGAAAAAGATAGTCGAGCTGCCTTACTATTTCGGTAACAGGTACTGGGGCCTGTCTAAGATAGGTACGGAAAATCTCCTGATTCCTAGATACCTGACCGAACTAAGTCAGTATCACAGCCTATTCAAAGAGAGCGTGTCCTGAATGGAATCAGTCAGGGACAGAAAGATCAGGGAGGCGGTGGAATTCTTTTCTCGAATAAAAGTCGGAAATTCTTCTTTTATAGGAATAAGCGGGTCTGTATCTTACGAACCAAGGGAGGAAGACGACATAGACATCTTCTTGATCGCTAAGAATAACCGTCTTTGGATTTCAATTCTTGAGGTTCTCATTTTCAGGAGAATATACAAGTTCAAAGATCTCTGTCTGTCCCTATGTATGGACGAAGCATATGCAACATCATATTTTTCAGAGCTGAAGGAAAGCATTGCTGTCAAGGATTCCATCCACGTGGTTCCAATTTCTGGTGAAGGTTATTTTAAGAGTTTGATAATGCGGTCTAGCATCATTTCGAGGAAGCTGAATAAAGAGGGTTGTTTAGAGGTCGCTAAAGACACACAAAAAGATCCTCCATTCAATCCTCTCGAGTTTCTAGCATTTGTTTTCGCGGCGGCGTGGATAAACATAAAAGCAATCATTACAAACAAGTCAAATCCGCAAAAAGGGGAAGGCTCTTTCAACACGATATTCTCCCTTCACACCTGCTATTTCAATACGGAAAAGTACAGAATTCTGAACGACAATTACATGGGAACAGAAGCGACTCTGGAGTAATGCTTAATGCTATCTGGCAAAGATGGCTCTCCTTACAAATCTGAACTCCCTCTTCCGAACCACCATCAGAATTGTCGTTATTACGCTCAGTGTGAAAGCCGTGACCAGAGGGAGTATGAATAGGTTGGATGCCGTTATCCAAGTCCTGAGTGCTTCCTGTTGACCCAGAGAAGAAGCGAAGTAGCCCAAGGATAGGCTGGGAACTATGAAGTAAGTGAATGAGTAAGTCAGCAGTATGAATAAGAACGGGTATACTGAGAAGACTACGTAATTCCAAAGGTCCCTGTTTATCAGGAAGAGTGGAATAAGAACTATGAAGTACTGAGGATCAACAAAATTGTAAGTTAGGAAGAAGAACATGAATTCCACGATTAGGTAATTCACTATGTTTCCCCTCCTAAGGTAGTAGACAATTGAGATAATGACTAGGAATGGAAGGAATGTGTAAAGGAAGACGGATGGGAAATGAACGATTCCCAATTTTGAAACAATTATCTGCCACGTCAATCCCTGGGCGTTGAACACCCCCCCAAAAGTGTTGGTCGATCTGCTATAAACGAGAGTCTCAAGATCTTTGACAAAATTCCCCGTATAGAAGTAGATGAGGAGCGCAGGCAGGGATGACAGGACCGCAATTCCAAGGTCTCTTATTCTATTCTTGCTTTCTATCAGGATAAGGGGGAAAATGAAAATTGGGAAGATCTTAATCCAGAATCCTAAAACTGACGCAAGAACGGCCAAATCACTCCTCCCCTTCTGAAAGTAAAACACGGACAGAAGGAGAAATACTGACGCAATAATGTCCAGTTGTCCCCATACAACTCCAATCAGCATCACAAAAGGACTCAGCAACCATATCTTTGTGAGGTTGTATGGTAGATTGAATTTCTTGAGAAGGATATAATAAATAGCGACTACAGAAGTGACCATTGGAAGCTTCGCAAGAAGGTAGTATACCGGCAAAGACCGGGGAACAAATGCCAGCCAAGCTTCGTAGTAGTTGAAGCTCAAACCTGGGAAAATGAGCGAGTGGGATGTGGGAATTGCAGTATGGGTGATGGCTCCAGACAGCCAATCCGCAATGACAGACCAGATCAAGTAATAGGGAGGATACGTCCACTTCAGCTCCCCCGGGATGTTGTGAGATTGAATGAATGGATTGGCTCCTGAAAGAATGTGAAATCCACCAGTGATCATGAAGAACATATCGAACCTATGCCCCAGAAAAGCAGAAAGAACTAGGAATGAAACAGCTATTGGTATGATCCACAGTCTAGACTTGAAGGGAGCTAAGTAGATTCCTGTAAGGAACAGAATAAATGAGGACAAGAGTGAGAGCTCTCCAATAAGTGGCAGGGGAGATGACTTAATAGCAATTGAAACTGTAATGATCTGGCTGCCTATAGTCACGAAGAAATTCTCAGTTTGAAAAGATTTGTTCGGGTGAAGACCAAAATAGAATGAGAAATAGGACACGTTGTGGAATGTCCGGTTGAATACAGACAGATGGGTAGAATTCACCTCGGTCACCGATACCTGAACGACGCTTTGAACACTCTTGAGCGTAACCGAGGCAAAGGCTGACGGACTGTACCACAAGAAGTTGTGGACATAGAGAACTGACGGGGTGATGCTAAGGTCTCCGCCATTAAAAGAATATTGTTCCAGTTGCTGCGGGGGGACGTTTACGGAAAGAGAAAAGGCTACCACGAAAAGTACTATGGCTATTATTATCAGGGAATAGAATTTCTTCCTGTCTTGTTCCATAGCCTTTCTTTCTATTGACATTTAGATCGTTGGGTCAATACTAATTCTCTATGTACATACTGTTAACATACACCAAAGTTGGAGTTTGCCGTAACAAATGGGGGGAGCAAGGGTGCCTATTTAATTGGTTTTTAATGGGAATGCGCACTCTGTTCGGTGATTCCAATGATTTTACCATACTGAAATACCACATAAAGAAAGTTAATAATCTTTGTCAAATTCTTAGTATAGCCGAAGGAAAACCAGTGTATACAACAGAAGACGATGGAATTTACTAAACGATAAGTGCAATACACAAAGAAAAATCAATAAAGATGCGGTTCCTTTAGATTCTGATTGATGTATTGTGAATGAACATTCCAAAGGTGATTCAGACTATCAAGAGATTGTTAGCAACTTCGAGAAATTGGACTTTGTTTCCCTATGGGAGGGGAGAGATAAAGTCAATCTTCTCGAAAAAAAAATTCTATCACATCTTCTGAACAGTTCAGATGGGAGACGGATTCTAGAGATCGGTCCTGGCAACGGAAGATTGACAGGCACCATTAAAGCCTATGCCAGTGAATTCGTAGCCACAGACATAAATATGTCTTTCCTTAATGAAGTCAAATTGAAGTATGGACTTAATGATGCGTTCTACGTCGCATCGAATTTATATCACCTTCCCTTCGCAAATAATTCGTTTTCATCAATCGTAATGATTAGAGTATTTAATTTCATTTCAAGACCTCTCAGTGTGATAGAAGAGCTATCTAGGGTCCTAGTTAGCGGAGGTCATGTATTGATTTCGATAAGTCCAAGGCCCTCACTATCTACACTGATTGACGACCTGAAATACATTGGTTCCTCTGACCATTCCAAGGGACAAAAGAAACGCAGTATTACATTTTCAAATAAGGACATGACTCCAGTTCATCCTGCTTCGTACCCTACCTTTGCGTTCAGGAGCAGTTTTATAAGGAGTCTTTTTAAAAAGGCAGGATTCAAAGAGGTAGGTTGCGTTTCTAGCGGTCTGGAGGATTATTCCATTCTTCGAGCCATTCCAGCGGGAAGCTTATTCAATATTGGTATTATATTTCGCAGTGTTCCAATATTCCCCACCATGTTCTTTCATTTTCAAAAGGGAAATGATAACCAAACTTCGCTTAGAGTCATCAAAGACATTCTGCAGTGTCCATCTTGCGGCTCGAAGTTGCCCGTAGAAATGGAGAATGGCAAAATTGAATGTGAGAAGTGCGGATTTGTTGGGTTCACTAGTAACGGAATAATTGATCTTACTTATGTACCGGAACAAGCCGAAGTTGCAGAAGAAGGGCAATGGAAGTAGATCACGAACGAACCAATAGAAAGGGTTAATACTCACATTTGTAACAGCGACCTAATCAAAATGGTCATGTCAAACGATCCAAAGAAACGAATTAAGGGCGGTAGGCGTGTAAGATGGTAGGCAGGATAGATGTTATCATTCGAACTTTCAATTCCGAATCTACCCTGCGAGACTGCTTACGCAGTGTTGTCGAACTTCTCCCTGTAAACAGACTCATTTTGGTGGATCATCACAGCATTGACCGCACAATTGAGATAGCTAGAGAGTTCGGTTGCGATATCTATTTTGAAGAAGAAGGATTAGGGAAGGCTACGACGATAGGGATAGATAGTTCGACCACGGAAGAGATTTTGTTTATTGACAGTGACATTACGGTAAAAAGGGGAGACTTTGTGGAAATTGCATTGAAATACATGAAAAATCCAACGGTTGGCGCAGTAGTCGGAATGTCAATGGGACACAAGTTCTCTTACGGAATACCCCTTGGTATGACTTTATTCAGGAGATCCGAGATATCGCGCGTGAAGATCCCGGGGCATATCTTGGCGAGGGAGACTTACTTCATTCAGAAGTTATACAAGGAGAGTGGGTTCAAGGTGAGATACGTTCCAGATTCTAACATTCATTCATCAGAGAGCCGCAAATACGAACACTGGCCAGAATGGCAGGGATCGTGGGTTAGAATGACCTCTGGGTTAAATCCCAGGGAGGTTGTCTACTCCATGATCGTTGTCTTCTTGTTACTGAGCAATTCTAGAAATGTCAAGAATTTCTTTTATTTTCCGATATTTCAACTGAAATTACTCAGAGGATTTCTACAACCAGAGAAGTGGTCGCGCAACTTTAGAACAGGAGATTTTCTTACCTCGAAGAGTTCAGGTGGACAATGAAGATATATTCTGAAAGGTTTGCTATTAAGTACCTCTTCTCTAACAGTGGAGTTTGCTTCGGAGTGGACACAAAGAAGTGCTCTTATCTCTTCATCGCTTCTCGCAAGGGTGTTCTCTTCCAGAGAAGACCAGTTGGAGACAAAGTTGTAGAAAATCTCAACTATGAAATTCCAGCTATTTATGATGCCTTGTTAGGAGAAAAAGAAGGCTCAGCCGGCTGAGGTTTGTGGTTCCATTACCAAAAGAAAGTGGTCTCCAAGCATATAGAATGGCCATCTCTTACCTAACCAGGAATCTATCTTCTTCAGCTCGTTTAGTCTTCCGTTGAACATCCTGACGTACTTCACGAAATTTGATGGAAATATGATGACGGGGACACCCTCCCTATAAACAGACTTGAAGTACGGTTCGAATATTCTTAGAATTTCAGGTACAGAATACGAATATATGTCGATACAAAACCTTGACTCTCCCTCAGGTGATATACTTTTTAGTCTGTTAAAGGCAAGTCTTGGCTTGAACTTGGCAAGATAACCTCCAATTTCTTGAGCGCAATACTTATTGTATATCCCCATAACAAGTCTTCCATCGCCTTTCAGGAGGGAGTGAAGCTTGGCCGGGATTGTATTAAGACCTCTTATACAATTAATAGCTCCGTAGGTGGAGTAGATTCCATCAAACGAGTTCTCTCCGTATAAAGGGATCAGCCTCTCTATCTCTTCACCGTTCAACTTGAGTGTTGATAGATTTGATTTCAGATCTAGATCTCTAGCTTTCTTTGAGACTATCTCGAGCATCTTAGATGATACATCCACTGCAAGAACACTATGACCTTTCTTTAGAAGCTCTATTGTCTCCGTTCCCGTCCCGCTTCCAATTTCCAATAGATGGGAAGGTTTGTCAAAGACTCTCTCCATCAGGGCGAGAGACCTCTCCCTAAGTAGATAGTTTACTTCATTTCCAAAAATGTGCTCGTCGTAATTGCTTGCAATTGAATCAAATTCTGACTCCAACCATTTGGAATATACATCCCCACTCTCATCACCCGATGGTGAACCATCAAGCTCAATTACCCTAGAAGAGGAAGAGAACCATTTGTCTGTTTTCTCCCTCCCATATTTTTCGGAGAGCAATTCCATTACCCTATCCTTGATTTCCTGTTCGGAAACCAGAGCTGTCTTCCTAGAGAGCAACATCCCTTCCAACCTTACCACGGCTCTTCCGTTTCTCAGTATCTTCGATGGCCATCTGGCATCGTTGCCGCTTGATGCTAAATATATTTTATCTCCTACTTCAACGTAAGCAAGCTCTATCTCGTCTCTATTGGTGACCAGTTTGAGGCTCTCCTTTGCCATATCTCACTCCGCAACCAGAATTCATAATTTAAAGTTACTTAAATGCATAAGATGGACTCAAGATTCTCGCCACAAGAAGGTTAAGTATAGCTTGATATCGAATTCATCGAATGTAACCTGAAATTTATTTAACTCTGCCTAAGAATATCAGGAAACCTATAAATAGGAACATTTGAATGAGAAGGCATGTCAGAAACCGAAAAGGGCTCCAGTAATTTCAGAGCAGAAGGGGCTCTATTCATAGTAGCATTCATGGTGGCAGTAATCATCCTTTTGACAGATAAGAATCTCCAAACCGATTTCGGAATTCACGCACGTTACTTCATCCACTGGTACGGAATGCTTGTTATTGCGATTGTAGCTCTCATCGCAGGCGCTATACTCTTAACCACAAAGAAAAGGAGTTTGGGTCTCGCCGGTACGATAGGGTCCGCATTCATCGCTCTATTCCTAGTCAGTGATTTAGCGACCTATTCCCAGGTTGGATTTACCAGTGTTTCTCAGTTCGCAACTTACCTGTTCGGAGTGACCAAGTATCCCGGGTCTCTCTCTTACATTCCGGGAATATACGATCTGTTGGTCATTCTGTTCGTACTCACTGCGGTAACCGGTGCAATTTCATTGAGAAGGAACAAGAAAGAAGAACAAACGATCTGAACCAAATTTTCTGACGAGGTGCAACCAGAATTGATCTGGCTGATAATGAGAAGGTCCGTGGGCAGAAAGAGGAGTGCATTATTCAAGCTGTTTGCCCTTGTCGTGGTTTTTATCTTGCTCGGTGAAGTTAGTCTCTCAGCCAGCGGAACCTCTGTCTCTACGAATACGCCAATAAAACACATAATAATTCTAATTATGGAAAATCACAGTTTCGACAATTTTTTTGGACAGTATGGTAGGACTTCTTCTGGAGAAATTGCTGGTGGTATTACGGTCCCATACAACCTTATCACGCACCCGGTATCACAGAATCTGACGGCTGTTTCCCCAGACAACTTCTCAACAACAGACCCCTACGAGGGTTATAGCAATTATCATCAGGACTGGAACAATGGCCAGATGAACGGGTTCCTGAACGGTTCCGGTCCAAGTTCGCTCTACTATTTTACTGCTGATCAGATGGGGCTACAGTGGGCCTTAGCCCAGAATTATGCAATCGGTGACATGTACTTCAGCTCGACACTGAGCGAGACACTTCCCAACCGCTTGATCAGTCTTGCCGGATATTCTCCTGTGAAACAGGATCAATTTTCTCCGCCGCCAAGTATCCCTTATGACAAAACGATATTCTCAGAGCTCAACACATATGGTGTGAGCTGGGGTTACTACTTCAAGAATCCCTCGAATGGTATCTATCCCCTTGATTTCATATCGGGGATGAATAGCAGGACTTCTAACATTGGTACGTGGACTGACCTTGAAAATGAAATCAGAAATGGCACCCTTCCTGACGTGACCTGGGTATCTCCAATTTCTGGTGGAGAATCAGGTTATAGTCAACATCCACCCGACAACGTCTTGGTAGGAGAAATTTGGATGTTCACAATAATTGAGATGCTTATGGAGAGCAGTCTCTGGAAAAGCAGCGCAATCTTTGTGACTTATGATGAGGGAGGCGGGTACTACGATCAAGTATCTCCGCCATCCGTAGGTGGATCTCAGCTGGGTTTCAGGGTTCCATTCATGGTAATATCTCCGTATGCGAAAGAAGACTACGTCTCTCACACAATCATGTCCCACACATCCATATTGGGCTTCATCGACTACAACTGGAAAATGTTGCCCTTGGATCGTTTGGTGTCTTTCTCGAACTTACCTTTGGATATGTTCAACTTCAACTCGACCAACCTGGATGGAAGCAAGATACGCGGCCCCCTCGTGTTTAACGCATCGTTTCAGAGGTTTGTGATGCAGAACATCGATTTCAATCAATCATTTGTGAAACAGTTTCATGACATCGGGAATCTCTTCCCGATGAATTTTCAGTACAATGTATCCGCTCTGAATTACGCATTGCAGGGGTTTTCCAAATTCAATTTGTCACAGGTGACTCACTCTTTATATGTCTCAAAGAATCTGACTACTTCGTTTCCACTCAACACAACAATCTACGAAGCCGCATTAGTTTCGATTTTCATCGGAATTGTAATTTTTATTATCATAAGACTCAGGAGGTCTAAAGAAAGGTAGTTCGGAAGAATTCAGTTTCTCAAGTTTGTAAAGGAAACTCTATTGTAACAAGAACTCAGATTGTAACCTCTCTTTAGTCATCTCATCACGCTCCATTAATCGAAAAAATCCCCCCGTTATTGAAATAACCGTTTGCAAAGTAGTCTACGGTCTTACATTGACTTCGGGCGAAAGGGACATCATCAGGATTGGGGGAGAGAAATCAGAGGACTTGTTGTAGAAGGCCAACACAGAGATCAATAGTGACAATGAACTTTGCAGCCATTACTGCCTTGCTTTTCATTGCACAGTTGACATCTATTTTGAAAATTAAAGACATTGGTATGACAGTTGAAATGAATTAAAAGTTTGAGCTATTTTTATTAGAGAATGATCTTGCTCAAAAAAATCAGTTGTTCTTGCTTTCTAGATTAGTTCTAACAACTTGTGGAGCGTTTCTCGTTTCCCTGCCCCTAAGTACTGACAGTACTATCGCAATGAGAAGCATGACTATGGAAGCAAGGAGTGCAGTATGCATACCTCTGATATATTCAAGAGACAGCTGACCATTGATTTTTCCAACCCCGAGAAATATCTGGAACGCATACGCCCTAGGAATAGATAGAGATGACATAAGTAAAGCTACAGCGAAACTGCTGAGCATCCCCACATTGGCCATTGTTCTCAGCAGGCCGTTGGATACGCCATACGCCTTTGGGGGAGCACTTGACATCACAGCGCTGTTGTTCGGAGCAAAGAAAGCACTGTTGCCTGAACCATAGACAACGGCCCCAAGAATTACGACGTATATTGAAGTGGAGATCGCAAAAGTCAGGTAGATCAGAATTCCAACTATCTGCACTGAGAGACCAATGGTAGCTACGACTCTAGCTCCAACCCGGTCTGAAAGTCTTCCAGAAAGTGGTGCTACCACTCCTCCGAGGATGTAGCCTGGAATCAGTAAGATTGATGAATTCCACGGAGATAATCCCCTAGGCCCCTGAAGGTACATTATAATAAGAAACAGGACGGCAAATGTCGCGAGCGACTGGAAGAATGCAGCGAAAATTGATGCTGTCAATATTCTGCTCCTGAGGATCGAGAGATCCAGAAGTGGGTGTTTGATTCGCATCTCAAGGAAGATAAAGGACACGATCAACATGGCTCCCATAAGCATCTCAAGTCCTGAAGTATAGTCCCAACCCGAACCGGTGATGTTAGATACCCCGT
>JAJYRY010000011.1 GCA_021793855.1 Thermoplasmata archaeon | reverse complement strand
ATACAGGAGATAGACAGCTCCGGGACGATCACCAGCGTAGTGATGGTGTACGTAAAGAGGATTAACAGCCACTTTGAACTATGGTGTGAGAAGGATGAGAGCAAGGAATGCAAACATGTTGACTTTGCCTGGTCACTTCCCCACATGAGGGCATTGATTGAGGAATACATCAAGGAAGGAAAGATAAAGGAAGTTGGGTAATAATGGAGGTTTAAATGCTGCAAGAGGAAAAGCAACTACTTGGAAAACTGGAGGAGCTAAAAAGATTCAGATTAATTCAAACCAGATTTTCTATCGAATTTCCGACAGACCTGCTTACTAATATCATAAATAGTACCTCAGAAATTCGAAGAAAGGTGTGCTTCACGAATGCACAAGCTGAACTCACGAAATATTGTAATGGCCTAAATAAACTTGAATCCAGTGCAAAGGAACTTATCGGTGAATTCAACAGAACAATGGAGGGTCTTAATTTGGAAATGACAATGGTAGATGAAGTTCCCGACATTATTTCTGCTAGCATCGGCAGTTTCTTGGACGCAAAATCTACGGAGCTCGTTTTATTCAGGTTGAAGGATATGGATGAGAATGAGAGAAATATGAGGTAACACCAGATGAAAATTGAAGAAGTGTGTTCCGAATTCTGCAGGGCTGCTGAAATGGCGTTCAGATCAGGATTCGATTTTTTTAAAGGCAAAAAACCAGAGATTGACATATTATTGAGTCTGCAATCGAAAGTGAGATGCATTTTGCCGGGAAAACTATTTTCAGAACAATGGGCGAGAAGGAGTTAGAGGTATAATCGACATGAGTGAGAGGAGGAGACCGGAGCACTATGGAACGGATCGTAGGATGCCGAGGTCGTATGGGGATGTTAATAAGTGTCCTCCGGGGGAGCATTGGGTTATGGGACACTATGCAAGAAACAAATTTGGATACGGAACCCACTGGGTTCAAGGTCATTGTGCTAAAAACAGTGAGCAGCCCGAAATGCGTGTGACCAGACAGATTACCCGTACCGAGGGAGGAATTCCGCATTTATTTAGAAGAGAGCGAGAGATTGTTGAGGAGCCCATAGACGAACGGAAAGAAACAAACGACGTAGAAAAGGATAACTCACATCGTTAAAGGACTGTTGAGTTAAAGATGGTGAAATTTATGGTCAGAAGCCTTATTGGATGCATAGGGAAATCCCTAGACAGTCAAGATCTATTTTCCTATCAGCATTCTACAGGTAAGAATCGGAATTAGCAGTAGTATGATTAATATGTATGTATGCAGTAGTATTTTGGGTATGGACAAAAAACATGAATATTCGGAGGTGATATCTTTAAGTGATTGCCAAAAATGATTTTGAGTATCTAAACCCGAACCGAGCAAATGGTTTCAATAGATTCTTCTTATGGCCAGTTTTGCTGAAGCTTGAAAAAGATAACCTAAAGACAGAAAGGGTGAAAGAAGCTATGGGGTTGGAAAGGTTCTCTTTTGAACTGTCATCGTTGGGTAACAAGAAAAGTAACCGTATGTTTGGAACTGACATTCTGTTAAAAAAAATTGAGGGTAACTATTACGTTGCCTTTGGGTATTTTAACAAGGTTTCCGGAAGGGACTACAAGAACGGGGAAGAACTATTGAGAAATTTTGGGTATTTCCCAATCCACATTGCATCTAGTACCCTATATGCATTCGCAAGGCGTTCCAAAGATAACAACGATTACGTATTGAGAGAATACAGAGCTGGTGCCGAGAAATTCCAGGCTTATTTTAAAGATGACCACTACGATCACTCAGAAAGGTTGATAGAAGAAAGACTTGAAAACGACTGGAATGACGGAATAAGACCATATCAGATTGTTCTTCACAGAAGCAGCTCAGATGAGGTGTCCGTATATAGTAATGGTCTGATTTTGTTCTCCAAATTTGAAGGCGGGCTTGAAGTTGCTAATGCTGTTACAGAAATCGCAATAGAAGACAGGAAACGCTTAAATGAAAGAGTAAAAGACGTCAGGTACTCAGTTATTCCAAACCTACCCATTCGCATCGTCGAAAGGTCTCCCCTGCGTATTAAGGTATCCTCCGACAAGGTCGATAAAGAAAGACTTGCAGACAAAATAATCAAACATCTTGGTTCAAACTTTGCTTCATATGGCGGTACGAATGACAAGGGAACGTACCATTTCATACTTCAGAGGGAATCTGAGGAAGATGGCACTTTTCTTATCTTATCGTCTTTCGCTGTGAATATATTTGATGGTGAAGTGATTGTGAGCCCAACATCCGAATCTGAGACTACCGATATTGTTGAGATCTTCTATGGGGTTGAAAGATTCTTTCGAGTAAAGGAGAATTGGTTGAGAGCTTGAGATGCCTTCGTCTACCCTGAAAGATAGATTAGAATCCGCCAGACGAGAATGGAACCACGCGAAGGCAAAGTATGTTCTTTATGACGTTTTTACCAGGGGAGACGTAAGCCATCCTTATAGATATGTTATTTCTGAGTTAGGAGTTAAATTAGATGGCTCCCCTCTTGGATCATGGGACATAGTAATTGCAGATAAAGCGGACCTTGGAAATGGACTGCTGACTCCTGTACTTGTAGAGGTTAAGACCCAATTCAGCGATAATGAACGCTTAATAACTGACCTCGTTAAGAAAATAGAGGAAACTGAAGAGCTCATAGATAATGGAAAAGCATCTACATTGCTTGGCCAGATACCTACTACCACTGGAAAACAACTGGAACTGAATAGAGATAATTTAGAGTATGCCCTTTTTCTCCCGAGCCGGGACACTAATCCACTTATTGATTATATCAAAAGCTACACAAAACAAACAAGATTCAGAATTGGCTTTGTGCTCTGGGTCTTTGACAACGATCGGTTTGTTAGCAATGTCATCAGTATTCCATACCTCGGAAATAACGGAACAAAAATTTGCAAGAATGTCAGAAATTCAAATCACTCTCCCCCTCAATGTAACGTTTGTTTGTGTAAACACCGTGAAGAAAGCTTGAACAGATGGTTTCAAAGAGGGGAAGAGCAGCAAGTTCAAGTTGGAGGCACACTTCCGCCAAAGTTGAGTAGAAACTGGACGGACCCGGCTGTGGCGATAACGATCATACTGGCGTCTGGGAGAGTAATTCTTTCACGTGAATTGTATATAACAAAGATCGACTTATCCAGAAAGATCAAAGAATTGTATGATTACTACAAAGTGCCAGTAAAAGATAATGAGGTAGATTCCTACATCTCATATATGGAAAGCATGGGTATCGTCAGGGTCGACAAAGACATCCCTCTTAAGCCTTTTCGGATAACAAATCGTGTAAGGGAGCTACTTGATAACGGAGATAAATTATTGGAAGAAATAGTAAAGAGGGCCTACAGGAAAAAAATAGACCCATCGTCTGGCTATTTTGAATAAATAAGAAAAGACTTTTATCATTCCTCTTTGAGCAAGTCCTCAGTCAACATCTCCTGCAATGCGTCTAGGTTTACCTTGAAGGCATCCTCCTCCCCAAGAAGCTTCGCCATGCTTGAAATGTCATCAACGTCCTTGTTGGCCTTGCTCTTCAGCTTCTCTATCCTTTCAAGCTTGGCACTGTTCTTGACAGCTTTCTTGAGGCTTCCCACCGTATTGTTCAGGTCAGTGAGCTTTTCCTCATACTGGGCCCTCACGCTCTCTATGATGCGGTCCTTCTGCCTGTCAATCCTCCGGGCAATCTCCTCTTCAGCCACGTTGCCTTTTGCAAAAGACCTCTTCAGGCCATCCATTTCACCAAGCCAGTTCTCGAGCGACCTTATGGTGTAATCCATTGTCAGGAAATCAGTATCATCAGGTATCATCCCCCCGACTTCCTTGAAGTCGATCGGAAGGTCCGGGTATTTCTGCTTGAGGTCTTTGACAATCTGGTTCCAGTCCTGCCTGAGATTCTTGAAGATAACAATCCTCAATGCGTCGAAGTCTTTCTTCCTGTCCTGGAACTCCTGTTCAAGCTCCGGGAGCCTGTTCTTCGGGATGACGTACTTCTTGTCGATCTTGAAGCTCTTCAGTTTCCTGAAGGTCGAGTACAGATCCTTGCGGATTCCCTGCAGCTGGTTCCTCTGGTCCTGGCTCAACCTGAACACCTTCGCCATGACCCGGTCCTCCGTATTCGACACGGCATCGAAGATTCCCCGGAACTTCAGTTCCGTGATCATAAGGTCCTTGTAGCTCTCCCCGTCCTCTTTCTCCAGCTCAGGGATCTTGAGCTTGACGTCGACCTTCCTTTTGGGCCGTCCCTTGCCCCTCTTCTTTGGGAGCTCACCATCGGAAGGCTTTCCTGGCCCATTTCCATCAGGTGAAGGATTTCCGCTGGAAGAAGTGGTTTCGCCCTCATCTTCGGGGTTTTCCTCTCCTTCAGAACTCTCATGCTCTTTCTGGGCTCTAACGAAATCCTCCCTGGAGATCTTGATGCGCTCCTCCTGTGGTTTCCCGGAGGATTCTGATCTTGCATTCTCTTCCTGCTTTTCCAATTCTTCCTGTTGTTCCACCATTTTCACACCTTCATTAAGAAATTGCCGCTGAAACCGGACACCTTCATCACAGGGAAATACTTCTCAAGCTGTGGTGCAGAACTGTTCAGCAATATGGCCTTCAGGTCATTCTTCGCGGCTCTCATGATGACCTCCTCGTCCTGGATGTGGTCGATTCCATCGCTCACGATGATGACCTTGTAATCCTTGTAGTACAAGCTGTCCTCAAGCACCTTGGTAAGGTTGGTCCCATCGTTGGCCTGAAGCTTGAGGCAGGTCTTGATTATCTCAATCTTGTCGGTGATCGGATCATAAACGGAAGAGCCGAACGGCTTCATTATGAGGTTTCCTCCGTTCTTCTCGAGGTAGATGGCCATCGCTATGACACAAGCTGCGGCATAGCTGATATTCGGTACTACCTGGCCGTCAACCTCAAACCTGCCGGAATTCATGCTGCCTGAGACATCAATGTAGACTAGGTAATCGCTCATGCTGGAGAATCTCTGCTTCACCTGCACCTTCTTGTTGATCAGCCTGTTCGAAAACAGCAATGGATTCAGCATCTCACTGAACTGGATGTCCGGTATCTCCGAAAAGGAAGCCATCCTCTTGTTGCCGATGGGAATGCCCCTCCTTGGGGATGGCTGTGCTCCATTCTTTCCACCGTCTGTGCTCCCAAGCTTCTTGAGCACTTTAAGGAGCGCAATTATGACCCTGTTGCTCAGGGTAGCCCTCAATTCATCCGGATCCCCGAACTTGAGAATGGGAAGGCCATAATGGGAAAAGCCCAGGGCTACCGTAGCCAGTGCTTCTGCCTCCTGTGCTGCCTGCTGTCCTGCTGCGGCAATTCCCCTCATCACGCTCGCGGCCAGGTTCTTCTGGTTGGGGTTCTGGCTCACGTTTGAAAGCTGATCGAAGAAGACTTGCAGGTTGAAAGGCTGCTGCCCGTTGCCCTGGTTTCCCTGCTGTCCTGGCTGCTGGCCGTTCTGCCCCTGCTGACCCTGGTTCTGCTGAGGGGGCTGCTGGAAGTTCTGGTTTGTGCTGGAATATTGCTGTGCCACCCCGACAATCTTGTCAAGGTAGCTCATTGTTGCAAGCTTCGAGAGAATCCCGTCGCCAGAGACATTCTCGTTCACCCTCCTGTAATCCTGGGTCTCGTAGTACTGCTTCAGGACCTCCGACCAGGCATTGCTGCTCTTGGGATTGAACAGGAGGTTCTTCCAGTCCTCGCTGTGCATGATGTAGGAGTCTGTGGCAAACTCCCTGCTGATCATTGCAGCATCCACCTCCTTGTTGCGGTATGTTGTGGTGAGTTCGTATGCCGTGGATCGCAAGGCCGGGTCATCGTAATCCTTGATGAACGTTCTTTTCTGTTTTGACTGAAGCATGGATCCACCTTACGCCGTGATCTCGCTCTCAAGATCCGATGTGGCCTTGTTGATTGCATTGACCAATCTTGTAGCCCTTTCCCCGACTTCCTTGATCTCGGACCTGAACATGTCGAACTTTTCCTTGTCGCTGTCCTTTCCCACGATTTCCTTGAGCTTCTGGACTGCACTCAGGGCTTCCTCCTTGGCTGCCTTGAAATCCCCTGCCTTCCTTGCCTCGTTTGCTTTGTCCAGCGCTTCCTGGGCAGCCCTCAACTCTGGTGGGATCATTGTGTCCAGTGCCCTTTCATAGGCATCCTTCTGGTCCTCGAAGTCGTGAAGTATGTACTTCGACACTGAAATGGCAGACTTCTTGAAATCAGGCTGATCGAAAATGTACCCGTAAGCAGCGGTGACGAACGGGAAGAATCTCGCTCCCACTGCCGTCCTGTCCGATATGGTCACACCCTCCTTCTTCAACAGCTTCACAACTGTAGCCACGTTCCGTGCTACGTCATTGACGTTCCGCCTGAGGTAGTCCCAGATCTTCTGGTTCAGTTCATCGATGTCCTTCAGGGTGTATTTTGTCCTTATTGCGGGATGGGGATTGTTGACGGTCTTTACTATGGCCTCCTCAATCCTGTCCTTGTTCATTGGCTTGACAAAATGCTTGAAGAACAGCCTGTCGTGGAATGCCTGAAGGTCGTCGCTCTGCGGCAATTCGTTTGATGCTGCAAACATGGAGTAGAGAGGGACGGGAATTTTCCTGTTGCCTGTATCCATGAACACTCTCTCATTGGTGATGTTCAGGAGGGCATTCAGCGTCTCGCTGTTCGCCTTGTAGATTTCGTCAACAAAGGCTATGTTGGCTGTTGGCAGCATTCCATTAACGTCCCTCTGCAGCTTTCCAGCTTTCTGGAATGTAACCGGGTCAAACTCACCAACAAGTTCGCTTGGGATCGTATACTTCGTCAGCAGGTACTGGAAGTAGTTTCCATTAACAGCTCTTGCAAGTGTGCTCAGAAGTGCACTCTTGGCTGTTCCGGGTTCCCCGATAAACACGCAGTGCTGCTTTGTAACCAGTGCGAGCACTGACACTTTCGATTCCTCTTCCCTCCCAACGAACAGGTCAGACAGTTCGTTGATGAGAGCTACCGCTCCTTGTTTGTCCATTTTAGACTTTCACTCCGGAAATGACAGCCCATGTATTTATTTAAACTTTTTTGGTACTACCTTTTTAACATGCCAGAAAAATGTTGGAGGCAGCAGACTACGACTTTTTCCGAATTTTCATCAAAATTTGGTACTGTTGTACACCACTACGTGAATTACTACAGAAAGTACTTTAAAATAGAGTTATAAATAAGAACTGAAAAGTCAGAAAATCGTCACGTAACAAAGGGTCATAGAAATTAATTAGGCTTTGGGACAGCAAGTGGTATGGACCTCGTAAGTACCCATTTCAATCCTTTGAATTACACTATTCAAGTAGTATTGAATAGAACTCACGTCTCGCTTGAATTCAACTTTCAACTTGTAGATATTAACAATTCGTTGAAGGAGTTCACTGTCCCTCATTAATCGCACCATACGATCAATCAACTCATGGCTCGGAATCAATGAAGAATCTTTGGCGACAATTACGTCAAGCCACGAAATGTTCCCATTTTCATCCTTTTCAAACTCAACCGTTGGAAGCCTACTCGCAAGCTCAGAGAGGTTCAATTCACTTCCTGAAGCCTTTTCCATCAAGTTTGACCAGTTGGACCTTAACACCCTAAACAATGCTTCTAGACCAATATTCCCGGGAGGATACGGGTTAGTTCGCGTTGTCAATCCACCGACAAGTGATGGATCTCCTTCTTTGTGCATTAAGTCGTAAAGAAGCTCTCCAAACTCATCCCTTATCTGCTTCATTTTATTTCTAATTGCCCATATATCATCAGCCATTGTAGGGTGTTCCTTCTCGATGTGTTTCAGTCCATTCTGAAAATAGTCAGAGAAACCAGCCCCTCTCCAAAATTCATCCAATTGACTATAGAATGAGTCTGGAGACCACAAGGCATCATACAACAAGAAATCATTTAGGTCTGTTCTTTCTCGTAACTGTTTAAAAAACCATTTGTTTAAGTTCGAATAATGCTGGCGAAGTTCATCTTTGTACCTTCTTTCGTTTTCTCGCAGTGCAAGTTTTGCCTGAGGGCGAGAATAAATCAGAGAAACGATTACGGCAACAATTGATATCACGAGTGAAGCGATAGCTACCCATTCTTCCCACGACATACCTTTACCATCCATATTCAATATATCGGATTTTCAACCCTATTCGATATTTTGTACTTTGTATATTTTATCACCCTGTTCATCCACTCCAGCCAGCGTCAACAAATCAGAATAACGTCCTAAGAATTCAGAGAAAGCTTTGCTTCCATACTGCGACAGAGAGAAATCCGGGTCTATTTCCTGCACTTTGTCCCTAAGACATGAGAATGTTGCCATAGCATCGTCTCCAGCACAAGCTTTTGTCGCTTTCTCGATCAATGTGACTCCCTGCAGGGTTCTCTTTCGCACTCTCTTCACGATAGGGTTATTTTCGTTAACCACAAATACGGAGAAACCTTCTGTTTCATTGTATGGCGAAGATGTTTGCTTGACCTCGAGAATTTCTTTATCTACAAGTTTTTGGAAAATTTCTCTTCGCTGGGAGTGATTCATGGAAGGCAATGCTGTGGCCAGCTTATCCACCAGAAATCCGCTGACCTTGACCGATCCATATTTTGGTTTGTACTCATCAAATGCGTTGATAGCAGCCATAGTTGCCCTTAATTCCTCAGTAGTTAGTTCCTTGATTCCGCTTGCATCATTCCCATCTCTATGTTCAACCATGGACTTCGGCTTGTAGCTCGAGAGTAAATCGGTGTTGACAAAGGTAAAATTATCTTTGCCGAGCAAATTCCTTAGGTCACCGGAAAGGCTTTTCTCGAATCCCACGAAATGTAGTTTTTTGGCTCTCTCCCTGCTTCTTCGCACTATGGGCATGTAATCTCGATCTCCTGCAAATATGGCAATATTTCTGATATCTGGTCTCGTGAATACTATTTCCTGGACTGCCAGCGACAACTCGATGTCTGCGCTGTTCTTGTGAGGAGTGGAAAGAACGTCTATGACATTTACCCCCATCTTCTGGAGTTCCTTTTTCGGTTCACTGTACTCGGTCCAATCTGAGAAAGCTTGCTGTATGATAAACTCACCAAGCTTGCTGCGAAGCTTGTCTATTGAGTTACTTATGATCGAAACCGATGCTTCAGACGCTTCAACAGCAGACAAGTCGTACTGGTTGGTCAGGGCATAATAGAAGTTCTCAAAATCTATGAAAACGGCGGAAAAATCCGTTTCTTCCATAGAAATCTTAGCGAATACGACTATTAAAGTTTCGCTTGGTGGTTCTATTTGTCTTTACTTTTTTAGACTAACATTGATTTGAAGGCCCAATGGCATGTGTTTAGTGCTATGAACCAGTCCATTCTATTCTTCCAGTAGGAAATGATCCCGTAGGGAACTATATTTCATGTTTAAAAGCATGTTCTTGTTCACTGATATAAATTGGTTTGACCAACTGGAGCACGCCCCGGACAACTCTGTGTTACAAATTGACTGAAGTCTCGATGTACTTATTTTCCTTATTCCCTCAATCAGTAGCACCTCCGTATTAACCAATATCCATCTTGCAGGGAAATTGCAGTTTAGCAATGAGATATAGCCAGTATCGACAGGTGACTCACTTATTGTTGCATCCAAATCTTCCTGTTTAATATCATAACTATCCTTCAAGGGTGCGATAAATTCAGTTTCAATCCTCCACAATTTGTCTTGATAGAAAAACTCAATGTCTGGATGACCTGTCTGTTTAAGTGCGCGAATTTCGGCTCCAAACTGTTTGAAACATATTGCCAGAAAAACTTGTGCCATCAATCCAAATTCTGATGGCCCCTGTTCTCGGAGTAACCTCCACAAAGTAAAAGTTGTCTCAGAATTCACGCTTTATCTACATCCTTAAGACTAAGCTCAGCAAGCTTTGGCCCCGACTCTACATCAAATTCTTGCACCTCTAGAAGTTTATATTGAGTTGTATCCCTCGGTAAACTCTTCAAGACATTTCCTTTCTCGTGAGTGGCAACGATTACCTGTGAGGTATCGGAGACGGAGTCCAACAGTCCTAATAAATATTCAAAATGAGACGTATCGAAGCTCTGGGATGGATCGTCAACAAGGAGAAAGTCAATCTCGTGCATTGATGTGCCCATCTCAGCAAATGTAAAATATGGGACCAGATTTAAAGCTGACAGAGACTGACCATTCAGCACATCTTCCTTCTCTGGCATAACCCAAACATCCTTTATAGCCGAGCCCACCTGGAGAATCATCTTTCTTCTAGTCTTATCGACCGTATTGCCGGGCTCTTGAATAATCCGGACACTATCGAAAGACTTCTGTTTGGTGAGGCTTTGATAAACTTCTGTCATCTTGTTGTTGATCCAGTCTAAATGAGAAGAGAAGACTTTGACGTAAGAAGAATCGAGTGCAGCCTTAATCTCTTTCATAGAAAGAATTAAGTTGTCAAACTCGCGTATCTTAGACATAGTCCTCAGATAGTCATCCGACTCGAGAATAGCTTCTATCTTTGCTTGTTCTTTGAGCAATCCGTAATATTCAACGGATTTTCTCAACGCGAAGAGTTGGTTGGCAATATTTTGAAACTTATTGCTGTCATTTGAAATGCTATCAGTTAATTCACTAACCAGTCCCTTGAGTTCAGAACGCTTCTTATTGAAAGCGTCTTCGCTGAACTCTGTTATCTCTAGCTTTTCCACGATTTCGGCTTTGAGTTGCTTTATTTTTTCCTCACATTCAGAAATCTCGCTCGGAAGGTCGTTTATCCGGGCTTGAAGTGACTCAGCTTTAGGAAGGATATCCTTGATTTCTCGCATCCTTTCTGCTATATAGGGAGATTGTTGAGAGAGGTCTGTTTCTTTTCTCCCTATCACTTCAAAGAGGTCGCTTGGCTCAAAGTTTGAGTCACAAAGTGGGCATGATTCCGATTGAGAGCCAGCTAAGAACTTTGCAGCGGTAAGAAGACTCGTTTCTTGAACAAGTTTCTGATTTTCTTGTTCGATTTGTTGCAGTTCGGCTTGGAGACTTTCAATAGTTCTGTCGATGAGAATATTTAAAATACTCGTCCTTGAACGCTCCAGTTCAGAGTTGCATTCATCTAATTTTTTCTGTTCCTGTTTCAAACTCTCATTAGACGCATCTACTTGTTTCACTTTTGCTTCTATTTCACGTTTTCTTTTCTCTTTCTCCTCCCTTGTCGAACTCTTGGCTCTTTCCAGCGCACTGTTACACCTCTCCAAAAGATGAGAACTTTCCTTTGAACGCTTATCATCATAATCTTGCTGAAATTCCTTTAGCTCGGTGTAGATACTAGTGAGTTGTGAAGCGATGTCTGTCTCGCTTGGTGGGAGTTCTGTATTCCATGGAGGATCTTCCAGTATGGAGCTTGTTTGTTCACTCAATTTCTGCATTTTTTGAGTAATTCTGTTACCAACGGCTTGAACTGTGGATCTTACCTTAGAATCAAATTCCGATTCTTGTGTCTGTATAAGATCGTCAAGCCTATCGATCAACGAATAAATCACATCTAGGCCAAGATAAGCAGCTATCATCTCTTCAAATTTGGAGAAATCGTGTGAATAACGTCTCCCTGGCTCTTGTTCAGCAAAAATGACCCGCGTTCCCGGGCCATGTTCAAGTTTTCTGAGCTGAGGAATAAAGTCGGTAATATTCATCTTTTCCCCGCGTGGTGAGTACACATCCACATCGGATTCGTTATCTGCTTGATGCATTCTTCTATAAACTCTCCATCTGTCTTCGGGTTTAGATTTCTCAACCAAATACAGGGCGACTGAACAAACCCCATCATATAAGCGATTTCGGACAGCTTTGTCCGTACCATACAAACACCATACTATGGCTTCAATGATGCTGGACTTGCCCTTGCCATTTTCCCCAAAAATAAAAGTTGGTTTGCTGTCCAATTTAATTTCCTGTTTATTTGCAAAAGCCTTAAATCCCTCTATCTCCAGTGATTCTAATCTATATTTACTAGCCATTTGACCTCAATCTTCCGTAAATTTGTCATCGACCAATTCTATGAGTTCAGAAGCCTCCCTCTGTATACTTTGGGCTATAGCAATCAATTGTCGTTTAAGTTGGTCTTCACCACTTTCATCTAACCAAGTCGTAATGTTCTTCCAGAGCCTTTTAGAATTATCTCCCTTCAATTTAACGGTAACTTCACTTTTCACCTTAAGCAGATTGTCAGGGTTCACTTGCGTCATTTGAATATTCGGATATGATAACTTCATTCTTCATTTCAATATTTCTAAAAAATTGGTCAACGCTTCAAATCACTTGCCACCATAGTATCTGCTTAACGTTTTAGACAAATACGGCGATGAGCTTAGCCGAACTCAAAAGAACAAGAAAGTCAATACATGCAAAAAGGGGAACCCCAGACCTATGTGGTCCAGAGTTCCCCTTTAAAATTTCAATAAATCCTCAATTTCATCCTCAACCTGTGAAGCATTCTTGATAGCTTTCTCAATCTTTTCAGATATTTACCTCCTGCTTATCCAGCTACAAAAATATTCAGGGTTCTCCCCCGTATTCTGCCCTTATTATTGCTCCCGAAATCCCGCCGCCATCTTCCTCAAGCAAGGCTGCCTCTTCACCCTCGCCATCTGCCCAAGTGTCTCCGGTTCCTTCTCCGGCTATGACCAATGCTATCAGTCTCTCTTTGTCTGCCGAGGCATGGGACAAGTATGGGGCTCTTCCGTCAGCGTAATTGTCAAGAAGGCAATACATCTGGCTCCTGATTTCCCCAATAACCCTGACCAGCTCTATGTGATAGTAGATCCTTTCGTTATCTTCAGTCACATAATCACAATCGTCGGGACATTTCCCTGTCAATTCCTTGAGATAGCCCCTCGCCTGGCCATATGTGTCAAAAAGCCCTGGACAGGCCCATTTCGATGGTTCATGCTCCTGCTTGAAAATGGCGTAAAGCTCACCATTTCCTGGTTCTCTCCTTGCGGCTTTCCAGGTTTCGGGCATATGTTCTATTCCGTCACAATATTCCGTACAAATTCCCCTGGCTCTTTCGAGCACAACAAAAATTATCCCGGTATCCCCTCGTCCAAAAACCGAACCTGGGATCCGAGCAGTTTGGCTATTTTAACCAGCGCATACTGTTTGTGGTGTGCGCCGTCTATGTGTGAATACAGTTCTGCGATTTCTCTTGCTTCTGTTATCTTTTCATCATCCATCGCAAAATAAAATTATTTTTTGAAAAATCTTTTCTTGCGCTTCCCGGAGAGTTTCTTCAATTCCTCCTCCCTTGAGAATCTTTCCGCTATGTTGGCAGCCCCGCCTATCACCGTATCCATCCTGTGATAAAGATCTGCAAGCCTGTTCAGGTCATCCCTTGAATTGAAATCCATGTCCAGCATGAATTCCAGCTGCTCGTTTGCGGCTTCCTTCATCTCAAGCAGGAACGATTTAAGTTTCGGGACATCCTTCAGCTGGACCGGCAGATCGATTAATTCATCATCAATTGCCTTGGCCAGCTTGCCGTACTTGTACCTGATACCCTCTTCTATCTCTTCCCTCCTGTCTGCGTCCGTAAGCGACCAGTCCTGCTTTATGTCCTCATAGAGCCCGATCATGTACTGGATGTCCCAGTACAGCCACTGATGCGGCTCAAGAGGCTTCAATCCTGCATTTATCCAGTTGTTTGCTCTAACTGACATCTTTTGACCTCACGGCAACAAAAAATTAGGTTAAGGATCTGTACCTTTCTTCAGGGATTTCCTTCACTTCCGGAGCCGGGTATCCTTCAACGGCTTCCTCCCTCTCGAAATACCTCTGCTCCCCGAATATCCTCTTCCTCAGCAAAACCATCCCGTTGTTCCCGATGCACTCAATTCCGAAGTCCTCAAGGTCCTCGTCGGTTTTTCCCATTGAAGACACAGGTGCAAAATACCTGCCGTTCTCCATAAACCTGAACTTGAAGAGTGCTTCCGGGTGGTATATCCCGCTTTCCTTGGTTATGAGGAGCATCTCCAGGGCTTCGCCGATCACGAACGCCGGGGCATCCGTCTGGTTGGCTCCCTTCAAAAGGCTGTCTTCTCCAAATCTCGTCTCTATGATCTCGTACTTTCTCATCTGCTCCCCCGTTTCAAACAGGTTGCTTATGCCTGCCTGGGTTTAATTAACTTTCCCAGAACGGCGACAAAAATTACAGCCCAAAGGCTGAGTCCAGATACTTCAGCAGCTGCCCATCGTCCAGCAGGTCAATGTAGAAACCTGCTTCATCCCCCTGGATGAAAAAGACCCCGGTGCAGCTGTCATCTATTTGTTCCTTGCAGACTCCGACGTAACCGAACCTGTGGTTCACCGAAATGATAAAGCCCATTCCCTTGAATTTCTCGCGGTAAACGGAGTCTGTCTCTCCTGCAAATGATTTCATGCTGATCATCGCAAAATAAAATTACTTCAGATTCCGGGCTGCGAGCAGGCTGGAATATATCTTCCGATACTCCGGCGAAAGCGGTTCGTACTGCCATGCCGTTGCCTTGATGGCAACAGCGACCACCGTCTTGGCCAATGCAAACGTACCGGGCTTTTCTTCCGACACATCCACGCCATACTGCCTGACAGTCTTCTTCGCTTCTGCCTTCAAAAGCTCCCTCAGCTCCTTTGCGTCTATCAGATTATCTATGGTCTTTTCAAATTCCATGTTATCCATAGCAACAAAAAATTAAGCGTGTGACCCCCATTTCTGGTATCTGGAAGGGTCTTCAAAGACAAACCCGTATCTTCCTCTTTTATCATATTCTTCTTCAGGCACTAAGAAATAATGCTCATCTGATTCGGAATACCGTCTGGTTTCAGCCTTGGGTCCATACACTGCGCACACTCCAACCATTCCTTCTGGTACTGTCTTGTGCCAGTCTCCCCAGGCTGCAATTCCGATGAGTCTGTCCTTGTTCTCTTCATGGAAAAGATGCTCGTCCCTCTTCCATGACTCTCCC
>JAJYRY010000160.1 GCA_021793855.1 Thermoplasmata archaeon | reverse complement strand
TCCTTCTCCCCATAGAACTTGCTGAGAGACTGAACCTTGATGGACACAACAAGAAAAGACCAATTTGATTAATTATCTTTTGCAGGATTCTCGAGGCTTACAAGTTCTATCTTGAAAAGTCATAGAGAATGATGAATCACTTATCATTGTGTTAGGAGTTTGAGGGAAGCGGTAAAACCCACCAGCTTTAGTGGTGGGATACACGGACTTCCCTCAACGAAACAATTAATAGCTCCTGTTCAACGCATTGAATATAGGCTGGGGCACAGCCGAATTCACGCCTGTGGAAACCGATACCTCCGTAAACTGCCCCGTAAGGGTGACAGGGATCGAGTATGGTCTGTGAAGCAGGAAGCCCACGTTCTTCAGACGTGGGAGGATGTCACATAATCAAAACCTACCAATGTCACGGTTCAAAGCTTCTTACGAACAACTAAAGTGATGAAGGTTGGTGTTTCTTTGTACTGCTGGTTAGGGTTATTTTATTGCCAGAAAAAGTTATCTGCCTACGTTCGACAAGCAACTCTAGTCCAAATTCTAAGTCTTCTGACAGTAGTCCCTTGAGGTCACTTTGTATTGCCTCCCTTGTGGATGACCCATCTTGGATTCTTTCCAGTATCTTTGACTGAAGAATTTTTTCTTCTGCCAACCTGCGAAGTTTCATTAAGAAAGGAATTTCGACATCGTACTTTTTTCTAAGGTCTTCACATTGCCCAAACAGTGCGGACTCCCAAATTCTTCCTGATTTTCTGGATTGGTGTTTACACTCTTTGAAGATAACATCATAACTTAAGCCGGATCTAGAAAGTATATACATGTCGTCCAGGTCGCGATCTCTTTCTGTCACACCCTTCAGTAGAAAGATATCCTCTCTTGAGAGTCTATACACAATAAGTCTCCTGCCTTGAAACATTAGCGTGGCTCTTTTCTTCATCCCCGACGAAAGAAACAATTTTCTGGCAACTATCTTCAGAAAAATATCCCACCTAAACCCCTGTTTGTTTTCTAGAACCATTGCAGATAAACCTTCGTAAGGAGGAAGCAAGCGGGCTCCACTCACTGTGTAGTACCGCTCTTCTAACAATGCGGAGACCAGATTGTTCATAGCTCTATCAGATTCGACGATTACGTCGATGTCTTTTGTCCCGATTTTCAAACCTGCAAGCGCCATAACTGCACCACCGGTGACGTATATCTTTATCTTTTTAAGGAGTGTCTTATCAATTCTTGTTAGTTCTCTTTTCACGTACTTTGGATTGAAACTTTTCACAGTTGTGCCCACTATTGCACCTCTATTCTATATTCTCTTGCAAGATCATTCAACTCATCCCATTTTGGGAGGTAAGCCGTGCGAACCTTGCCTGAAGATCTGATATAGGCTATTATTAGATCGACTTGCTCTTGCAGTTGATATTTAAACGAGTCCACCTCAAGTTGTCTCATTTCTGATTTCTTATAAGTCTTGAGAATGAAGAGGATGGCATATGTGACGTTAGTCACATTCCCTGGATCTACTAACAGAGTGTGGAGTACAATGTCATTCTTGGTCAGCTTCTTTTTTGAACTACTAAAGTAGTAAAATGACTCATTCGTCAAGAATTGCAAACCGTAGTTTGGAAACACGGTGAAGGCAGTGGGTTGGGCGTTGTTGAGGTCTTTGAGGACGTTTCTGTTCTCTCCTAAAGGGTACTTGAATATGCACTCAAACCAGCTCTTCCAAAGGACGATGGCCTCCCTTGGCAGCGAACCATAAATGAACTGGATTCCAATGTGATCCGCATATTCTCTTACAAATCTCACCGCCTTTCGATCTCTTATTTTGTTGTTTGCGATCATCTGTGGGGAAAACCCATGCATCTTCAGTTCTTTCTTTGCTCTCCAAGAGGTCGTTCGGTTCAAGTGCGAAACAAAATTCTTTTCCCCTGTCGTAGCTGCCAAAAGAAGAGCCAATCTCGAACCCGAGAGAAGATTCTCCCAAGGCACAAATGGTTCTGATTGGACGAGTTCCGAAAGGGAGGTTGCAAAACCATTAGAAGAAGGCATAACAATTTTCGTTATCCCCTTTCTGTTGGTCGTTACGAATCCTTTGCCTTCCAATTTGCAAACTACCTGAGAAGTCCATTCCTGAGACTTGTCTATAAATGATCCAAGTTTGCTTATTGAAGGGCTTCGGAGTTCGATAATTGCTTTCATCGCCGATATTTCGCTTCTGGTAGGAATGTATTTGTTTATTTCTAGAGACATTTGATGTTGCATTATTAGAATAAAGTATTTAAGTATATTCTATAATTGTAGATGTCTCTTCACCTTATGGCCCAGACCATCCGATATCCGTGTTCTAGTTGTTTAGGTATAGATGAAGCGTCACTGCTTTATATCGTGATGTAGTCCACAAGTAAGAATGGTCTCATCTAGATTCAAAACAATTATGCCATCCCCAACAGTCTCTCTTAACAACAAGTTTGCCGAAATCAAGGAGAAGGGTGAAAAAGCTATTTCGTTTGGCGTTGGAGAACCCGACGCCACAACGCCAGAAGTTGTTATAGACTATGCAGCCCAAAAGGCTAGAGAGGGAAAGACCCACTACACCTCATCTCCCGGTATCAAGGAACTCCGGGAAAAGATAGCACAGAAGTATAGTTCCATGACTGGCAAGGGCGTCGTTCCGAAAAACGTGATAGTTACGATTGTCAAGTTCGCAGTCAATATGGCGGTTCAGTCAGTGATAGATCCCGGAGACAACGTTCTCATCCAGG